>CAVKLS010000171.1:0-4200 GCA_963657025.1 bacterium
AAGCTATGCTTTCTTTAGTGTTCTGATAGCTTTTTGCGATTGCCGCCATGAAGCTGCCCGCTTCTCTTGCCTCACATGTGAGCTGATCTGTCAAAAATACTGTCTTGTAACCGAGAGCCTCTGCCGATTCGCTTGCCGCCTTGCAGAGATTTTTGACGCTTCCCGTGATGACTGTTTCCACGTTATCGAGCTTTTTGGGAGTTTCGATATTCATAAGCTCCATAGCCTTGTCGCTGAGTTTAAGATTATACTTTGCGATGTAGCCGAGAGCGTCTTCTGCTGTTGCGGAGTCGGGATAAGCGGGACCCGATGCAATCATATCGAGCGGATCGCCGAGAATATCGGAGAGAACAATGCTGTAAACCTTTGCGGGAGCACATGCAAGAGCGAATTTTCCGCCCTTAACAGCTGAGATTCTCTTGCGGATTGTGTTCATCTCAACGATGTCTGCGCCGCAAGCCAAAAGCTGATTTGTAAGATTCTGCAATTCCTCTGCGGGAATGAGCGGTTTCTCGAAAAGGGCTGAACCGCCGCCCGAGAGAAGGAAGAGAACGGTATCGTTTTCGCTTAAATCTGAAACCAAATCAAGTGCCGCCTGAGTGCCCTTGAAGGAGTTCTCATCGGGAACGGGGTGTCCTGCCTCGAAGCATGTCATGTGGGGGATTTCGCCCTTTACATGGTCGTACTTTGTTACAACTACGCCGTTCTCGATTTTGTCACCGAGAATATCGGCTGCCGCTTTTGCCATCTGCCATGCGGCTTTTCCGGTTGCGACAACATAAATTTTGCCGCTGAAGCTTTTTCCCTTAAGTGCGTTTGCTACTGCCTCGTCGGGAAGAACCTTTTTGATGGACTCGCTGATGATTTTATCTGCGTCCTGTCTTAATGCTATGTTTTGCGTCATGTCAATTCACCTCAATAAACGGATATGGGATACGATTTAGATTGACTAAAGTTTATCATTATCGGACGGCTTTATATATGTTACAAATAACAAAAGCAAGTTGAAATGATAAAAAGAAGTGTTATAATTAACATAGTATATTGAATTCAATCTTTAACAGGATGGTTGTAAGAGGCTTTGGAGGAGTGTTATGGCTGCTATTTTTAACCAAAAGACAGCCCAGCAGATTGTGGAGACCGTGAGAGAGGTTTGCGGTTATCATATCAATTATATTGATACCGACGGATATATTCTTGCTTCGACGGACGACACAAGAATAGGCGATTATCACGAAATCGGCAAGAAGTGTGTATCAACGGGAGAGGCTATCGAGGTAGCAAGGGACGATGAATTTGCGGGAACGCACAAGGGACTTAACTTTCCGCTCGTGTACAACAGGGAGATAATCGGAGTTGTCGGTATAAGCGGAGACCCTGACGAGGTGCGAAAATACGCAATTCTCGCTCAGAAAATCAGCTCGCTTGTTTTGAGAGAGAGGGAGCTTGACTCAATAGACTATGACCGCAAGGGAAAGATAAATTATATTCTGCACTCGATTTTTGAGGATAAAAATATAAATTATCTATCGCTCACGGAGTTTTTTGAGTCGAATAAGCTTAAGATGGACGATGAATACCGAGTGATTATAGTCAAAGCCGAGAACGGCGGAAAAATGCGTGATACGGCGGCGGTGGAGAACTGGGTGAACACCTGTTTCAGTATTTACGGAAATGCACTTTATACCTTCGTGTATCCGTCGGAATTCTGGCTTGTCGTGACGGATAAGCAGTATCGAAGCAAGAAAAATGTTATTGCCGATCTTATTTCTTATGACGGCTGTCGGCTTAGCGTATCTGTCGGAAGAAAGACAAGTGCAAAGAAGCTGAATGTTTCTTATCATTCTGCCCAGACGGCACTGAAAAGCGTTGACGAGGACAATAGGATAGTTTGCTATGACGATCTCACCCTCGAGATACTTTTCGGAGAGCTTTCACAGGGGGAGAAGAAAAGCTTTTCCGACAAAATACTTCATGGTCTTACAAAGGATGAAATCGGACTTCTGAAGCTTTACTATGCCGAGGATATGTCGCTGTCGGCTGTTGCAGAGAAAAGATTCATGCATAAGAACACGCTCCAGTACAAGCTGAATAAAATAGAGGAAAAATGCGGATTCAATCCGAGGTCGTTCAGGGATGCCGTGCTTTTGTTCCTTGCCTGCAAGATGTATTACGAAAAAAGCGAGGACGAGTAAGTATATTCAAAATTGTGTGGATTTGTTGTGACGGAGGAAATTTAATATGTATATCTATTATCCAAGCTGTAATTTCACGAGGAATTTTCCCGAAACCGCCAAGAAAATCCGAGAGTACATGAAAACTCAGGCGGATGTGAAGGTGGTCGGCTGCTGCAAAAAGAGCCAGAATGTCCCTAAGGAGGGGGATGTGATAGTTTATGTTTGCATGAGCTGCATGCGCCTTTTGGATGAGATGAGGGAGGATATTCCCAAGATGAGTCTTTTTGAATTTCTGGGCACAAGAAAGGATTTTGACTATCCCGATTATCACGGCGAGAAATTTACGATTCAGGACTGCTTCAGAGCAAGAGGAAAGCACGATGTGCACGAATCCGTGCGTGAGTGCCTCAGAAAAATGAATATAGAAACGGTCGAAATGGAGCATAACAGGGACGAGGAGGAGTATGACGGAAGCTTCCGCCTTCATCCGCCTTATCCGAGCAATATGGAGATTGCACCGAAATATTTTTCGGAATATCTTCCGCCGTACACGTCTCAGATGTCTGAAGAAAAATGGCGGGAAACCTATTTGGAACAGGCGAAAAAATACACCACCGACAAGGTTGCGGGCTACTGCAACACCTGTGTGGGCGGTGTGAAAGAGGTGGGCGTGGATATTTACCACGTTGCTGAGCTTTTGTTCGGATAAAAAGGAAATCGGCTCCCTCAGGAAGCCGACTTAGGTTTGATTGCAGAAATAAATATAGTGGAAAGAACGAAAACGAATCCTACCAGATCCATCGGGGCAAAGCTGGTTCCCATGAAGATTACCGTGAGAACCGTTGCCGAAACGGGCTCAATGCAAGAGAAAAGGCTTGCGCTGACGCCACCGATAATTTTTACAGCCTCGGTGTAAAGTGTGAAGGACATTATCGTTCCGACTATTATGAGATAAGCGAAAGAGCCCATTGAGAGGAAGTCAACCTGCATGGAGTAATTCCACGGCCGGAAGACTGCTGTTAAAACAATGCCTCCTATGAGCATTCCCCAAGCGAGTATCAGCGGTGCGCTGTAGCGGTCGAGAAGCTTGACGGGGAGAAGAGTATACATGGCGACGGCAACAGCCGAGAGAAGTCCCATGCAAAGTGCCTGCGGAGAAAGCACAAGATTAGAGGGGTTTCCGTGGGTAGCAATCAGGAAAATACCTATCATGGCACAAATTACGGCGACTATTTCGGTGATTCTCGGCTTTCTTTTCATGGAAAGACATGTCCAGATGATAATGAGAGACGGACCGAGGTACTGAATGACGCAGGCTGTGCCGGCATTTGACCACTCGATTGTCTGAAAATAGGTGAACTGGCACATTCCCAGTCCAAGTATGCCGTAAGCGGCAAGCAGAAGAGCGTCCCTTTTGTTTTTCCAGACCTCGAAGGTCTTTTTGCCGTCCTTTATAAAGAAGTAGACGAGCATGAGGCTTCCGCCAAGCAAAAGTCTTATCGGAATGAGGAACATGGATGTGGCTCCCCTGAAATCAAAGAGGAACTGACCGAAGACGCCTGATCCGCCCCAGAAAAGTCCGCCTGTAAACGCAAGGACGGCACCGAGTAAAAATATTTTTCGTGTTGTTTTCATATTTTTCTTGCTTTCTTCAATTTTATCGTCTAATGTAACATAAAAAGGAGTCCGTCGGCTTCAAGCTGACGAATAACCGCAGAATATCTTAACACCGAAAAACACAAAATTCAATAGCTGTTTTTCATATAGTTTTGTTGTCTTAAGGCAAAGGAGAAATTAATATGCCAACCCCTCACAATGCTGCCGAAAAAGGTCAAATAGCAAAAACCGTTCTTATGCCGGGAGATCCGCTCAGAGCAAAATTTATTGCCGAAAACTTTCTTGATGCGGCTGAGCTTGTCAGCTCGATAAGAAATATCTACTGCTACACGGGAAATTACAAGGGATACCCCGTTTCCGTTATGGCAAGCGGAATGGGTATGCCGTCAATCGGTATCTATTCCTA
>CAVKLS010000172.1:0-4198 GCA_963657025.1 bacterium
TTTATAAAATTTTAATTGACTTTTTCTCCAAAATTTGCAATAATAAATCTTTTTGTTTTTTGTCAAAAATACAACCGAGTGAATTATTTGGTTAGTTAATCTATGAAAAGGGCACGGTCACTTCAATCATGCCGTGCCCTTGTGTTTTACAGTCTGTTTGGGTCGTAGCAAAAGCTTGTCATTTTGCCAAGGCTTGCCTCACGGTAGTGCAGCTCAAGTACTCCGCCGAGATTAAGCTCTCTTTCTTTGCCGACGATTTCTCCGCTCAGGATTTTTTCGCTGATGGCGAGAACATCGTCGATGTAGTCAAGCTTCAGTGTGGTGGGGGACTGGTAGCGGTGACCGGGATAAATCTCAAGATTTTTGTAAGGATCAAGCTTTTCTCTTAATACACGAAGATTATCCGTGAACTGAGAGAGATTCAGTGTAAACGGAATTTGTAGCCAGATGCAGCCCGAGCCTATGCCGTCGCCCGAATAAAGCCGCTCGTTTTCTTTGTCGAGAAAAGCGATGCTTCCGGGGGTGTGACCGGGTATCTCGAGAACCGAAAGAGATGTACCGCCAAGCGCGATTGTGTCTGCGTCACGGATTTCTGTGAAAAAGCCTTCAGGATATTCAAAGCCGTGCATTTTTGACGGAATTTCAAAATCACGCTTGTCCATATAGATTTTGCAGCCGTGAGAGTGAAGATTTTTGGCGTCTGCGCCGAGGTGGTCAAGGTGTCCGTGAGTGATGTAAACATCAAACGGAAGTGCAGTGAGCTTTCTTACCTCGTCATAGAGATTTTCGACGCTTTGCAGACAGTCGATAAGTGCCGCCCTTTCGTTTCCGACTATCAGATAGGCATCTGCCTTTGCGACATTGCTGTTCTCGTGAAATTGCCACACATTTGAAAAAAGCTTTGTTGTTTCTAAAACCGACATAGAAAAATCCTCCCATACAAATTCATAAGTCTATTTTAACATTTGATTTTTGTCTCTTCAATCAGTTGATTGATAAATTGATGAATTATCAATATTCTTCACAAAACGAACACAGCTTTTTTGCATTTTCTTTGCGATACGGTGGAGATTTTTTCGCATATCATGTGTACAATTAAAGCATACGATACGAAATATATGAATAGAAGTTGCCTAAAGATTGAAAGAGAGGAATTTGTTATGACGAGATATGTTAAGCTTTTATGCATGCTTTTGACTGTTGCGGTACTCCTGACGGGCCTCAAGATGATTGTGGTGAGCGCTCAGACAAACAGCGGTGACGACAAGACAGAAGAAAATCAGGTTCAAATGCTTGAAGAAAGCGACGACTCCGATTCGGCAAATTCAGACACGCAATAAACTGAAAATCACCTCACATATTTATTTTTCCTTGAGCACCGAAGGTCTTACCGCCTTTGGTGCTTTTTGTTGATTTTAAGCTTTGATTGTGTTAGATTAGAGTGGAAAACGCAAAGGAGCGTGAAGACATGAAAATCACCGAAAAATATATAGATTATTTAGGTCACAAGACATATTGCCGCATCGTCGGCGAAAAAAGCAAAAGCGGAAAGGCTCCGCTTCTGCTTCTTCACGGCGGTCCCGGTTCAACTCATAATTACTTTGAGGTTCTCGACAGACTTTCCGAGGAGGACGACCGCCAGCTTATTATGTACGATCAGATAGGCTGCGGAAACTCTTACCTTGACGGTTGCCCCGAGCTTTGGACGATGGACACATGGATGGGAGAATTGAAGGCGGTGAGAGAACAGCTTGATTTGGACGAGGTTCATATTCTCGGTCAAAGCTGGGGAGGCATGCTTCTTCTCGAGTATGTCTGCAAGCATAATCCAAAGGGTGTGAAGAGCATCATTCTTTCAAGTACGCTTCCAAGCTCGAGACTTTGGGAGAAGGAGCAGTACAGAATGATTGAGGAGCTTCCCGAGAGCATGAGGGCGGCAATCGCCAAGGCGGACGCGATGGGCGATTACACGGGCGAGGACTACCTTGAGGCGGTAGACGAATACATGGTGCGCCATGCCGCTGGAAAGACGAGCACATACGAGTGCGTGAACCGCAAGAAGAAATCGGGAACGGAATCATATGTGTGCGGCTGGGGACCGAATGAGTTTACCCCCGCCGGTTCACTCAAGGACTTTGACGTAACGGCACTTTTGAAGGATATAAAAGAGCCGACTCTCATAATCGACGGCGGCAACGACCTCTGCACGCCGTATGTGGCAAAGTATATGTATGACAGAATTCCGAATTCGAGATGGGAGCTTTTCAGGGCTTGCCGACATATGTGCTTTGTCGAGGACAACGAAAGATATGTTGCGCTTTTGAAGGAATGGTTTAAGTCTGTGAATGACTGAGCCAAAAATCAGGGAAATTGCACTCGTGACACATGTGCGGGTGTTTTTTCTTGCGGTCAGACTATATTTTTGTGTCAGCGTGAAAAAATATTTATTGTCAGCCCATATCGTAAGTTGATTTTGTGTTTATTGTATTGATTGTATTGTTAGGAGTTGTATAAGTGAAAAGAGATTTTTTGGCAGAAATGAGGGCGGGAAAGGCTCTCACCTTTAACGAACAGGTCATGCTTATTTTAAAGCTTGCCTTGCCGGCTATATTGGCTCAGATTTCTTCGATTGTCATGCAGTATATCGATGCGTCCATGGTCGGAAGGCTCGGAGCGGAGGGCTCGGCTTCAATCGGACTTGTTTCCTCCACGACATGGCTTTTCGGCGGAGTGAACATGGCGATAGTCACGGGCTTCAGCGTTCAGGTGGCTCAGGCAATCGGTGCGGGGGAAGAAAAGCATGCAAGAAATGTCATGCGTCAGTCGTATTTTGTCTGCGTGGGACTGAGTCTGATTCTGACGGTAATTGCGGCGGTAATAGCGAAGCCGCTTCCGTTTTTGCTTGGCGGAAACGAGGATATTGTAGCGGACGCCACGAAATATTTCCTCGTCTACGGCTTGTCGCTTCCGCTCGTTGAGCTCAATACGCTTGCGGGCGCAATGCTTCAGGCTACGGGAAACATGCGTGTGCCCAGTGCGCTTCACGTCATGATGTGTTTCTGGGATGTTGTGTTCAACTGGGTATTTATCTACGGTCTTAAGCTTGGCGTAATGGGTGCGGCACTTGGAACGGCGTCTGCCGAAACACTGACCGCTATGTTTATGATGTATTTTCAGCTTGTGAAAAGCCCTGTTCTTAGATTGAGGGCGGGAGAAAAAACCGTTTTTGAAAAGGCGATACTTGGGCGTGCGGCAAAAATCTCCGTGCCTATAGCTTTTGAACAGGTTATCACAACGGGCGCACAGGTTATGAGCACGAGAATAATCGCTCCGCTCGGAACGGTTGCGATTGCGGCTAACTCATTCGGCGTCACGGCAGAGGCACTTTGCTACATGCCCGGCTACGGAATATCATCGGCTGCGACTACGCTCATCGGTCAGAGCATAGGGGCAAAGAGAACAGACCTCACAAAGCGTTTGGGCTGGATGGCAACCATACTCGGAATGAGCATTATGGCGATTACGGGTGCGGCGATGTTCGTGGCTGCTCCGTTTGTTGTCGGCTTGCTCAGCACCGATGCCGAGGTTGTCTCGCTTGCGACAAAGTGCCTTAGAATCGAGCTTCTTGCCGAGCCGCTTTTCGGTGCTTCAATCGTGGCAAACGGTGCATTCAGAGGCGGCGGAAAAACTCTTGCTCCAAGCCTCATAAACTTCGCTTCGATGTGGGGAATAAGAATTACCCTTTCTCTCTTGCTCACAAAAAGCATGGGACTTCAAGGCGCATGGATTGCCATGGCGGTACAGCTTTCCTTCCTCGGAATTGCATTCCTCATCCGTCTTGCGGGCAACTCATGGCTCGGAACAGCTTATGAGAAAAAATCTGCAAAAAATAATTGACAATTGCCTATGCCTATTTGACTTTGAATACGGCGGGTGGTAAAATCAATCATATACGATTAATTTTAATTCATCAATTTGTAGTTATTTTGTGTGTTTATCGACTGAATGGCTTTTGTTAGAAGTTGACTTAAGACCGACGCTGTGCTAAAATAGGCACAGGTTCGGTCACAAAAAGCAGGGGGATATCTGTCTGCATTCAGTGACCTTAAGTCTTATAGGGGACAAATTGTTTGAATTTATGAACATTTATTTGTGCCCCGGAACAAATCTTTCACTTTCAAAAGGGTAACGAATATAT
>CAVKLS010000173.1:0-4172 GCA_963657025.1 bacterium
GCATTAAGATAAATACAGAACGCAAATACCGTTCTGACCCAACTCCACACTCCACTCGTGGCACTCCCAAAAAGTATTCGCAGACGGGCATATTATTTTGCGAATTATTTTTGCGAAGAAAAATATCGAAAAAACAAAAGAAACCGAGGTAAAATATGAAGCTTGCATTTATAGGAACGGGAAAAATAATTGCCGATGCAATGCATGCGATAACACCGCTGAAAAATATTGAGTATACGGCAGTTTTTGCAAGACCGCATTCAAGAGAAAAGGCTGAGAAATTCGCAGATGAATACGGAATAAAGGAAATATATACCGATTATGAAAAGCTGCTTGATGAGAGCGAGTGCGATACGGTGTATATCGGACTTATCAATTCAGCTCATTATCCGTATGCTAAGGAAGCATTGCTTCACGGAAAAAATGTTATTCTGGAAAAACCGTTCACGGGATTTTTGAAGGATACTCTCGAGCTTAAGAAAATAGCAGAGGAAAAGAAGCTGTTCATTTTCGAGGCGGTTACCGTGCTGCATAATCCCGTTATCGCAAATATGAAGGAAAATCTCTCCAAGCTCGGAAAGATTACAATGTATCTTGCTAATTATTCGCAGTATTCAAGCCTTTATGACGATTATCTTGAGGGAAAAATCGGCCATGCGTTCAGTGCCGAATATTACGGCGGTGCTCTTTTTGATATCAATGTCTATAATATTCACTATGCCGTGAGCCTTTTCGGTAAGCCGAAGAGCGTGAAATATTATCCGAATTTCGGATTTAACGGAATAGATACTTCAGGTACGCTTGTCATGGAATATGACGGATTTTCTGCCGTTTGTACGGGTGCCAAGGATTCCGACAGCCCGGGATTTGTGAGCGTGCAGGGAGAGACGGGATATATCAGAATAGATGGCAAACCGAATATTGCCGATAAGGTTCTGACACATTATTTCGTCCCGGGCGAAAGAGTGAGAGACGCCGCCGGCTCATGGGTAAGAGCAAGCGAGGAAGAGGTTTTCACCGCGCCGAAGGTGTTCCACCGTATGACAGAGGAGTTTGCCGATTTTGCCAGAATAATAGACGAAAAGAATTTTGATGCAGCCAAGCCGTATATGGATGAAACGGTCACCGTTATGGAAATCCTTGAAGAGGCAAGACTGAGTGCGGGAATAAAGTTTGAAAACTGAAATTAAAGGAGAATGACATGGAGCTTATAAGCGTAGAACAGATAGCAAAGATACTCGACGGATTTTACTTTGATTACGATTCGTTCGGCTACAACAACGAGTATGACGACCGTCCGCAGGGATTGGATGATATAACAAAAACATTGGCGGCAGGAGAGACAGAGGGCTACATCGACTGGCTTTTCTCGGTTGTTGACGATCATGATGAGTTTGAACAGCAGGCACTCAGACTAATCGGCTTGCTTCAGACAATAAAGAAAAATTAAAAAGATAGGCTGTCAAAGACCAACTACGAACGCTTTGCGTTCCAAAAACACTAAGTGTTTTATAGAATGCTTCGCATTTTCGGTTGCCTTTGACAGCCTTTCTTCTTTTTTATCGCTTCGCTCGGTTTTTCTGTATTTCTACTCTGCTTCGCTTCTCTCTCGTGGGCTCTGCCCACACCCGCACGCTTTTTGTAAAAAGCGTGGCAAAAACTTTTGTGTTTTTCCGATTTCTGATTAAATATATCCTTCCGAAAGCGACTCTATTTCCTTTTTTACCTCATCAAGAAAAATGAGACACGCTTTCGAAAAATTAGAGTTCTTTTTCCATGCAAAAATCATGCTCGATTCTATCGTCGGCTCAAACGGCACAAATTTTGCAAACGCATTTATCTGATAGCTGTTGCTTCCCGAGCCTATTACAACCCCGAGCCCGCTTCTCACAAGCATAAGCTTGTTATAGGTGAGATTTCCCGACGCTACAACATTCAGCTTTTCTGTCGGTATTCCGTACTGCTTCGATATTGTTTCCGGACTTGTAGCTCTTCTCGAGTTTATGATAAGCGGCACGTTTTCGAGGTCCTTAGCCGTGACAAATTCTTTATCTGCAAGCGGTGAGTCCTGACGGACTATTATTCCCATTTTGTGTTTGACGGGAAACTCAATATAATCAAGCTTTGTTGTGTCAATCGGTCTGAAAAAGAGGGCAAAGTCGATAAGCCCCTTATCCATTCTGTCCACGACGTCATCGGCAATTCCCGAGAACACATTAAACTTCACTCCCGGGTGAAGATCGTGCACACGCTTTGCGGCGTTTCCGATGTATTCCATAGCCGTGGTTTCACCCGCTCCGATGTGAATTTCTCCGTAGACGTCTTTTTCGCCCCGTTTATATTCGGCTTCCGTTTTTTCGATAAGCTGAATTATCTGTTCAGCCTGAATTTTAAAATGTCTGCCCTCCTCCGTCAGCACTGTCTTGCGGTTTGTCCTTGTGAAAAGCGTAATTCCAAGCTCTTCCTCAAGCTCATGCATTTGGTGGGAAAGTGCCGGCTGAGAAATATGTAAATTGTATGATGCGGCAGTGATGTTCTGCTCTCTTGCTATTTCAAGAAAATATTTTAGTGTGCGAACTTCCATTTTGTCTCCGTGCTATTAATTTAATTTATGGTGATGCATAACACAATTATATATCAATCGCAAAGAAATAGAAAGCTGAAATCACGATAAATATATTTTATATCTAAGCATTTGGCATAAGTATTTTACAGATGTGAATTTCAGTAATAAAATAAAATCAGAAAAAAGAAACGGGGGCAGAAATATGAAAGATAAGTACGGAATATTCACAAACAAACAGCTCAAGGATATGATTGTTCCGCTGTTTTTTGAGCAGCTTTTGGTTATGCTTGTGGGACTTGCGGACACCTTTATCGTAACGTATGCGGGTGAGGAAGCTGTCTCGGGAGTTTCGCTAGTAAATTCATTCAGCATAATATTTATTTATATTTTTACGGCACTTGCATCGGGCGGTGCGGTTGTCATAAGCCAGTACATCGGAAAAAGCGATAAAAAGCTTGCCGCTGAGGCTTCGAGTCAGCTTTTGATGATATCAACCGTAATTTCAGTTGTGATAACTGTTTTGGTTTATGCTTTTGATGTCTCACTGATGAAAATGCTTTTCGGAAAAGTGACGGACGGCGTCATGGATGCTTGCCTTGTCTATCTCAGAATAACAGCGATATCTTTCCCTACTATTGCGATTTACAATTCGGGTGCGGCGCTTTTTCGCAGTATTGGCAACACAAGAATAAGCATGATAGTTTCGACAATATCCAATGTCATCAACCTTGTCGGAAACATCGTCCTCGTGTTCGTCTTTAAGATGGGCGTTGCGGGCGTAGCATTACCTACTACGGTTTCGAGATTTTTCTCTGCGGCGGTAATCACGGCGCTTTGCTTCAAGAAGAAAAATGATATATATTATACCGCAAAAGATATTTTCAAGTGGAACGCTTCGCTTCTGAAAAGAATGTTGGGCATTGCAATTCCAAACGGAGTGGAAAACGGAATTTTCCAGCTTGTCAAGGTTGCGCTCTCAAGCATGGTCGCAATGTTCGGAACATATCAGATAGCGGCAAACGGCGTAGCGCAGAGCATCTGGTCACTTGCGGCGGTTTTCGGAGCGGCAATGGCACCGATATTCATAACGGTAATAGGTCAGTGCATTGGCTCGGGAAATAAGGATGCGGCATATTTCTACATGAAAAAGCTTATGGTTATAAATTTGATTGCGTCAACCGTGTGGAATATTATCGTGCTTGCGATAACACCCGTTATCCTCAATTTCAATAACCTTGAACAGCAGACAAGAGATTTGATACTTGTTTTGGTAATAATACATAATATATTCAATTCGGTAGCGTTGCCGTTCTCGGGCAGTCTCTCGGCAGGACTTCGAGCAGCAGGCGACGTCAAATTCACAATGATAGTATCGATTGCATCGACAATTGGCGGAAGACTACTGCTTTCATACATATTTGCGGTGCTCATGAATATGGGAGTAATCGGAATAGCTTTTGCGATGTGTGCCGACTGGTGCATAAGGGGAATAATTTTCCATTTCCGATACAGAGGAAAGAAATGGCTTGATTTCAAGGTAATATGAGAGCTGTTAATAATCGGCATAACACAAAAGACAAAACATAAAACACAAAAGTTTTTGCCA
>CAVKLS010000174.1:0-4131 GCA_963657025.1 bacterium
CCCAGAGATTGAGCGTTTCGATTTCGGTTTTTTCGACCCACTCGAGCTTTCCTTCGTTGCACTCCATTATTTCCCCCGTGAAATCCTTGCAGGTGAAAAGGTGCATGTATTCAGTGATATCATCATCGGAAACAAACGTCACCACCGCACGAAAGTTAAGCTTCTCGGCGTCAAGTCCCGTCTCCTCTTTGATTTCTCTTGTTATGCAGTCCTCGGGGCTTTCTCCGAATTCAAAGTGACCGCCCACACCTATCCACTTGTCACGGTTGAGGTCGCTTTTCTTGCTAACTCTGTGCAGCATAAGGTATTTTCCGTCTTTCTCAATGTAGCAAAGCGTGGTTAAGCTTACATTTTTCTCAGCCATATTTCTCTCCGTTTCCTTGATTTTCTATGCTACAAATATATCCGCAAGGCTTTTTTCTGTCAAGAAAAACAAAAAAGCAGACCGTTAAGTCTGCAGAAAAATCAATATTATTATATTTATTGCAGTAAAAGAATCCGTCCTTTTGCCTGAGAGATTCGGTCCCCCAACCTTGCACCTTCGGCACTCAAATGAGCTTCTCCGGAATCAATCCATACTCGGTCCTATCTTGCGAAACCTGAGAGTGTTACTCCTTCGGTAAATCAAACGATTTTCTCCCGAGTATTTCCTACCACATATTAAACCATCTGTTATTCTACATCATTTGAAATTAAATTTCAAGTGATGATAAAAATTTTATCTTGTGAATCATTTTCATTTCACAAATTCAGACCATATCCTTAATATTACTCACTACCTTTGCCCTTTCCCTTGAAAACAGCCCGTTATTATGATAGAATAGACTGAAATTCTGTTGTAAAGCGACAGATTAAACAACAGAAACAAAAATCAGCAATCACTCAAATTCACAATAAAAGTTTAATACGGAGGCATAACTATGTGTGCAAACGAGAAAAAGACAGTTTGTGTCATATTCGGCGGCGAGAGCAGCGAGTATGAAGTTTCCTGCAGATCTGCATGCTTTATAATCGATAATCTTGACGAGGAGAAATACGACATCGTAACCCTCGGCATAACTAAGGACGGCGGCTGGTATCTTTACAGCGGCCCGACAGAAAACATCATGAACTACACCTGGGTTGATGACGAAAACAACCGTTCATGCATCATCTCTCCCGACAAGAACACAAAGGGTCTTGTTGTTCTCGGAGACAACGGAACATTCCAGATTGACGTTGATGTTTATTTCCCTGTTCTTCACGGCAAGAACGGCGAAGACGGTACAATTCAGGGCATATTCAAGATGTCGGGCGTTCCTTATGTCGGCTGTGCGACTCTCGCTTCTGCCGTCACAATGGACAAGGCGGTTACTCACAGCCTTCTCAACAGCGCAAACATCGAGCAGGCTCATTACCTCTGGTTCTTCAGAGACAAATATGACACCGACCCCGAAAAAATAATCAACAGAATTGTCGCAAGACTTAATTTCCCCGTTTTCGTCAAGCCGGCTAACGCAGGCTCTTCCGTGGGCGTAAGCAAGGTAGACGCTCCCGAGGGTCTTGACGCCGCTATCAAGAAAGCGGCTAAAGAGGACATCAAGGTCGTTGTCGAGGAGGGCATTGTCGGTCAGGAGGTCGAGTGTGCCGTACTCGGAAACCGTGACGCCGTCGCTTCCACAGTCGGCGAAATCGGCGCAAGCGCAGAGTTCTATGACTACGACGACAAGTATAATTCGGGCACATCCGTAACCTACATCCCGGCTCACCTCTCTGAGGAGAAAATCGACGAGGTAAGAAGCATTGCAGTCAGAGCTTATAAGATTCTCGGTTGTGCAGGTCTTTCAAGAGTAGATTTCTTCGTTCAGAAGGACGGCAAGGTTATCCTCAACGAAATCAACACTCTCCCCGGCTTCACAAGCATCAGCATGTATCCTAAGCTTTGGGCTGCAAGCGGAAAAGACGCAAAGACTCTCATTGACGAACTGATTGCCACCGCAGAAAACAGATTTGAATGAGGTAATTCATGGATAACAGACCGATAGGCGTATTCGACTCAGGTCTTGGCGGCTTGACCGCCGTCAAGGAGCTCAAGCGTGTTCTTCCGAATGAGAGCATAATTTACTTCGGAGACACGGGTCGAGTACCGTACGGTACAAAAAGTGCCGAAACAATAATCAAATTTGCAAAGCAGGACATGAATTTTCTGCTTCAAAATAATGTAAAAGCAATTGTTGCCGCTTGCGGTACGGTTTCATCAACGGCAGGCGAGGTTGGCAAAAGCCTTCCCGTCCCGTACATTGATGTTATCACACCAACAGCAAAAGCCGCCGCCGACTACACCAAAAACGGAAGAATAGGAATTCTCGGAACGCCTGCCACAATCAAGAGCGGTTCTTTCGTAAAGAAGCTCAATGAGCTTAACCCCGAGCTTTCTTTGTTCACGGAGGCTTGTCCGCTGTTCGTTCCGCTTGTAGAAAACGGATTTATCACAATCGGTGACGAGGTTACATCTCTTGCCGCAAGAAGATACCTCACGAGAATCAATGCAGAAAAGGTAGACACCGTTATTCTCGGCTGCACACACTTTCCGATTATCAAATGGGCAATCGGAAATGCGGTCGGTGAAAAGGTCAAGCTTATCGACAGCGGCAAGGAAACGGCTCACTACGTTGCCGAGCTTCTTGGAAGCAAAAATCTTCTCTGCGAAGAAAACCACAAAGCCGAGTACAAGTACTTCGTGAGTGACTCGACAGAGGGCTTCACGAATGTTGCCGAAATTTTCCTCGGCGGATACATTGACGGGGAGACGCACAGAATTGATATCGAAAAATACTGATAAAGCAAAGCTTAAAGAGGACTACGTCATCAAAGTAACAGGTATTCAGCACTATTTTCCGCACGGAACAGAGGGCGAATTTGATGATAAAGTCGAGATTGATACCCTCGGTGCTTACTGCGTAAGACCGAGCGGCAAGAAAATTATTTCCTATCGTGGAATGGACGAAAGCGGGCAGGACGGTCCCTTGACGATAGTCAAGGTCGAAGACAACAAGCTTACCATGACCAAAACAGGCGACCACACTGAGCTTTTAGTCGAACCTGGCAAGCTGAACGTTTGCGCTTACGATACTCCTTACGGTGCTCTCACCCTCGGAGTTCAGGCTCACGGACTGAATCAGAAGCTTGACGAAAACGGCGGAAGCCTTCAGTGCACATACAGCATATATATCAACAATATGATTTCCTCGAGAAACACTCTCGAAATTCACGTAGAAAAAGCAAATTTAGAATAAAAATTAAAATAAGTGAGGACAAGTAAATGTCTAAAATCGTATCAACAGCAAAATTACAGCTGGAGAATCTCATAAAGGATGGCTTTGCTGCCGCAATTTCCGCCGGCGAGCTTCCCGAAGCTGAAGTTCCTGCGTTCACACTTGAAAAGCCGGCAGACCGCACACACGGCGACTGGGCTACCAACGCAGCTATGGCCGGCGCAAGAGCTTTCCATGCCGCTCCCAGAAAAATTGCCGAGGCTGTCACATCTCACATGGAGCTTGACGGAACATATTTCGACAAATTCGAGATTGCGGGTCCGGGATTCATCAACTTCTTCCTCTCTCCGAAATTCTACGGAGACGTTTTGAAGGATATCAATACTCTCGGCGACGACTACGGAAAATCTGACTTCGGTGAGGGCAAGAGAGTTCTTGTCGAATTCGTTTCTGCCAACCCAACAGGTCCTATGCACATCGGTAACGCACGAGGCGGCGCTATTGGAGACTGCCTTGCAAGCGTTCTCGAGGAGGCCGGCTACAATGTCGACCGTGAGTTCTATGTAAACGACGCAGGCAATCAGGTTGCGAAGTTCGGTCTCTCTCTCGATATGAGATATAAGCAGCTTTTCGATCCGAACGGCGGCGAGCCGAGCCCCGATGATACCTATCTTCCTGAGGATTCGTACCACGGACAGGACATCATCGACCACGCCAAGAACTTTGCCGAAATCAACGGCGACAAGTATATCGGCGTCAGCGAGGAGGAGCGTCGTCAGGCACTAATCGACTACGCACTTCCGCTTAACATCCAGGCACTTGAGCGTGACCTCAAGAAGTACCGCATTGTCTATGACAGATGGTTCCTCGAGAGCAG
>CAVKLS010000175.1:0-4119 GCA_963657025.1 bacterium
GGTTCTGCTATATCGACGGCAGCGGTGCTTTTGGTGTTCTCGCAGTCAATAA
The DNA here is from genome assembly GCA_963657025.1 of bacterium. Taxonomy (GTDB): domain Bacteria; phylum Bacillota; class Clostridia; order Oscillospirales; family Acutalibacteraceae; genus SIG603. Next base: position 53 of record CAVKLS010000175.1, read on the forward strand.
GTACGGCGGCAAGCGTGCTGGTGTTCATTCCGTTCTATCTTTTGGGATGCGCACTTGCGGTGCTCACGCTGCTTCGCACGAATGTTATAACAATTCTCACATCTTCCGAATGAGTCTGATTGGAGATAAAACATGAGTATTTTTGAAGTTAAAAACGTAGATTATGAATATAAAAGCAAATATCAGACGGTCAAGGCACTGACAGATATTTCTTATGAATTTGAGAGCGGCTGTTTTCATGCGATAGTCGGTCGTTCGGGAAGCGGAAAGACTACGCTGCTGTCGCTTTTGGCAGGGCTTGATTTGCCGACGGAGGGTGAAATTCTCTTTGACGGAAGGGCTACCAAGGATATTGACAGAAGTGAGCTCAGAAGAAAGGACATTTCGGTCATTTATCAAAGCTTCAATCTGTTTCCGCTTTTGACGGCAAGGGAAAATGTTATGTATCCCATGCAGTTGAATAAGGTGCCGAAAAAGGAAGCCGAAAAAAGAGCGGAAGAGCTGCTGTTGTCGGTAGGACTTAAGGAGAAAATCTTCAAGCAGTTTCCGAAAATGATGTCGGGCGGCGAACAGCAGAGAGTTGCCGTGGCAAGAGCGCTTGCGTGCGAATCGAAGGTTATTCTGGCTGACGAGCCGACGGGTAACCTTGACAGCGAAAACGGCAAAACGGTAATTAAAATACTGAAGTCCCTTGCCCACGAAAAGGGAAAATGCGTCATTGTTATCACGCATGACGAGGGCATTGCCGAGGGCGCAGACAGAGTGCTGAGAATATCGGACGGAAAAGTAAGCTGAATCAGACGGAAGAGCCAAGCGGTTCTTCCGTTTTTCTTTTTCCATAGAATATTTCAAAAACGGTGCACAAATTTCTTCTTTTTTTGCTTTAATTATTTAAGCCGCTGTGTTATTATTTAATTGTGTGAATTATGTCAATCAATTTTTGAAAAAGGAGGGTTGATTGAATGCAGTATATTTTTTCACTGTTATCCGATTATTCCAAAGTATTCGTAAATCTTTTGCAAAGCTTCACTGTGAGAGATTTGTTTGATATAGTAATAGTAACCTTGATTGCTTACCTTGTTATCTGCCTGTTTAGAGATTCAAGAGCGGGTCAGCTTGTCAAGGGACTTATTTTGCTTGCCGTATTCTTTTTCTTCTCGAATGTTTTCAAGCTGCAAATGGTTACAAGCCTTTTGTCGTACTTTTTCCAGTATGCCTTTATCGCCGTGCTCATTGTTTTCCAGCCTGAGATAAGAAAGGCTCTCGAGCAAATCGGACGCTCCGACTTCGGCTCGAGGTTCAGTGCGTTCTTCGGCGGAAGCACCAACGAGGAGTATGTTAAGAAAACAAGAGAGGCTATCAATGCGGTCTGTGATGCGGTTCAGTACCTTCAGGGACTTAAAATGGGTGCTCTCATCATCTTTGAGAGAGAAACAAACCTCACTGAAATTGCAGACACGGGCACAATGATTAATGCCGACGCAAGCGATCAGATTATAGGAAACATCTTCTTCAACAAGGCTCCGCTTCATGACGGTGCTATGATTATAAGAGACGGCAAGGTTCTCTGTGCCGGCTGTATTTTGCCGCTCACAAAGAACGATACGCTTAACGCTTCCCTCGGAACAAGACACCGTGCGGGAATCGGTATGAGCGAGGACTCCGATGCGATTATCGTTATCGTTTCAGAGGAGACCGCTCAGATTTCCGTTGCCGTGAACGGTGAGCTTGAGAGAAATTTCACCAAGGACTCTCTCAGAAGAAAGCTTTATTCGTTTATGTTGCCTGATGAAAAAGAGAATAAGAGCGTGAAAAACTCTGTTTTGTCCTTCATAAGGAGGTCAAAGTGATGAAAAAGATATTTAAAAGCAAGCCCAAGAACGGCAGCAAGGGCGGAGTTTTCAGACACAACTGGTTTGTGCTTCTGGTTTCTCTCGGTTTTGCGATATTCTATTGGGTAGGACTTAACGCATCCAACACCGAGGAGCGTCCAAGAACGCTTTACGATGTTCCGATTGAAATCGAGCTTTCCGATTCTGCTCAGGCGGACGGAATCAAGATATTCAGCCAAAGCTACAAGACAGCCGATATTTCGGTCACGGGCTCATCTGTCGTTGTCAATAAGCTGACTGCCGACGATATAAAGGTTATAGCAACTCTGTCGCCGAACTCAACCAAGCTTACGGGCAATACTATGGCAACCGACAGCATTCAGTTGAGTGTGGTAAAAATGGACGGCGGTCTTACCGATTATGAGGTTTCTTCGATTAATCCAGAGACTATCTCCGTTTCCTATGATAAATATAAGGAAGTTACCTTCAAGGTGGAGAATAACATCTCCGTCACGACAAACCAGAACTACTATTCAACAACTCCTGAGATTTCGGTTGAAAACGTCACGGTTTCAGGCCCCGAATCCGCTGTTAACAGAGTAGCGAAAATTACGGCATCGAGAACCTTTGCCGAGCCCCTGACATCGAGCCAGTCCTTTACGTGCAACCTTACGGCACTTGATGAGGACGGCAAGGAGATCAATCTTGAGTCGAACTACCTCACATTATCCACTACGCAGTGTGATGTCAATGTCACGGTTCTGAGTAAAAAGACGGTTAATCTCAAGGTTAATACAGCCAATATGCCGTCGGGATTCAGTGACACGAGAATCACGATTGATCCCGAGACAATCGATATAGCGGGTGAGGAGAGCGTGGTTTCACAGTACAAGGAGATTGCACTGCCCGATACCCTCGACTTCTCGACTATAGATACCTCAACGACATCCTTCACCATGGAGATACCGATTCCGTCATCGTGCAGAAATGTTTCCAAGGTAGATCAGGTTACGGTCTCTGTCAATCTGAACGGCTTCAAGGAAAAGACGATAGACGTCCCCGCTTCAAGGATTTCGTTCAGCAATATCCCCAAGGACAAAACGGCTGAGCTTGTCAATAAGACCATAAAAATTACCGTGGTCGGCTCGTCCGCTCAGGTAAATGAGCTTGACGCAAGCTCGATAAGCGGTACAATCGACATGGCAAGTCTCACCGATGTAAACGGAAACACAGATGCGGCGGTAAGCTTCAGCGTTTCCGACAGCTCAAGCACCTCGTGCTGGGTCTACGGCAAATATACGGCTACCGTAACCGTTGCCGACGCCTCTGAGTCGAGTGAAGGCTCAAATGCTCAGTCATAAACAGAAAGTGAAAATCGTTCGGACAGATGAAATGTCCGAACGATTTTTTCGTTTTTGCGATGTTTTGTATTCCGCAAAACATCAGACAATATCTAAAATTTCCTCGAATGAAAAGATGATATGGTCTGCGCCTGCGTTTTTTAGCTCCTCTTCTCCGCCGTAGCCGAATGCACATCCGACAGACTCCATGCTGAAGCTTTTTGCACCCTCGATGTCGTGCAGTCGGTCACCAACCATGAGACATTCGCTCATGTCGCTTATATTTATGTTTTCGAGAACCCATGCGATTACCGACGCTTTTGTGATTCTCGTTTGCTCGTCCATTGTCGCACCGCCTGCAAAATCAAAGTACTCGCTTAAACCGAAGTGCTCCAAAATGATTTTGACAAACTCCTCGGGCTTTGAGCTTGCGACAAGCAGCTTGAAGCCCCTTTTTTTCAGCTCGGAAAGTGTTTCGGGAACATGGGGGTACACCTCGTTTTCAAAAATACCCTTGCTCCTGAAATACTCTCTGTATACGTCTATCGCTTCAATTGCCTGCTTTTCGGGAAAACCATAAAAGGTCATAAACGAATCCTTGAGCGGCGGGCCGATGAATTTGAAGAGGTCTTCTCTTTTGTAGTCTTTGATTCCGTAGCGGTCAAGGGCGTAGGCTACGCTGTTTGTTATTCCGACGCCCGGGTCGGTGAGAGTTCCGTCGAGGTCAAATAGTAAGTATTTTTTCATTTTAATCTCCGTCTGCTTAAGAAATTATCTGGTTATTACATAGATTATAGTTAAAAATATCATCTCAATCAAGTGAATTAAAGCTGTAAAATATATGCAAAAGACGAATAAAGGGGAGATTTTTCACCTGAAGTTCATATTATCGGCA
>CAVKLS010000176.1:0-4102 GCA_963657025.1 bacterium
AGGTTGTTGCTCCGGCAGACGGAACAGTAGGAACACTCTTCGATACACACCACGCTATCGGACTTAACCTTGACAACGGTGCAGAGCTTCTCATTCATATCGGCATCAATACAGTCGAGCTTAACGGTGAAGGCTACACAGCTCACGTAGCAGAGGGCGACAAGGTTAAGAAAGGTCAGACACTCATCACATTTGATAAGGCGCTCATCGCTTCTAAGGGATATAAGACAGTCACACCTGTTATCGTAACAAATTCATTCGAGTATTCTTCGATTAAGTCACTTGCAAACGGAGCAGTTTCTGTGGGAGACGCTCTCATGGAGCTTGTAAAGGAGTGATCCGCTATGGGTTTTGTTGACGGAAAATGGAGACAAGATCTGCATCTTGAGCCGCCTAAGGGCTGGCTCAACGATCCTAACGGTTTAAGCTATTTTGACGGTTATTATCACGTGTACTTCCAGTATGCCCCCGACAGTGCTTCAGGTAACTCCAAGAAGTACTGGGGGCACTACAGAAGTGCCGACTTCACGAATTGGGAGTTCACGGGAATAGTTCTTCTCACCGATACACCTGAGGACAGGGACGGAGTTTACTCCGGATGCGGTGTTGTGGATAAAGACAAGCTTCACCTGTTTTACACTGGTAATGTCAAGGAAAAGGGCGACTTTGATTATGTGACAGCCGGAAGAGGCGCAAACGTAATTCACGTCACAACAGAAGATTCCGTGAATATGAGCTGCAAGGAGGTTTTGCTCCGAAACAGCGATTATCCAAATTTCTGCTCTTGCCATGTTCGTGATCCGAAGGTTTGGCTTGAAGACGGAAAATGGCATATGGTATTGGGTGCAAGAACACTTAATGATGAAGGCTGTGTTTTGTTCTATACCTCTGATGATCTTGAAAACTGGAAATACAGCCATTCGGAAGCTGTTCCCGATTTCGGATATATGTGGGAATGCCCCGATGTTTTCAAAATCGACGGAAAGAAATACTTAAGCGTTTCACCGCAGGGACTTGAGCATCAGGAAACAAAATATCAAAATGTTTACCAGTCGGGATATTTCCGTTACGATGATAAACCCGTAAATTTTGTCGAGTGGGATAAGGGATTTGACTTTTATGCTCCCCAGACCTTTGAGGCTCCAGACGGAAGAAGAATCCTCATAGCTTGGATGGGAATAGGCGATATTCCTTACAGCAATCCGACGGTCGAGCTCGGTTATCAGCACTGCCTGACTATTCCGAGAGAGATTACGGCGGACGAAAGCGGTAATCTATTGCAGAATCCGATTAAGGAGCTTGAATCCCTGAGAAGAGAGAAAGATATTCTAAAGAGCGGAGAATCGACGGAAATATCGTATCCGTTTGAGCTTGTGGCAAATGTGAATGACTCATTTGCGGTAAGCTTTGACAATGCCGTGAAGCTGTGCTGGAACGGCAAGCTTCTCAGCCTCACATTCAGTGATGATGAGGTCGGACAGGGAAGAGATGCCAGAAAGTCAGAGCTTGACAAGTGCGAAAATATCCGTATCATTGCAGATAAGAGCTCACTTGAGATTTATCTCGATAACGGAAGAGTTGTTATGAGCTCGAGAATGTATCCCGATGAGGAAAAATCCCGTATTACGGTAAACGGACTTGACGCTACACTTTATTCCCTTGATAAAATGCAAATTAAATACAACTGAAAAATAATATAAAGAGAGGATATTCACCATGAAAGAGTTTAATTACACAATTACAGATGCAGTAGGAATCCACGCAAGACCGGCAGGCTTACTCGCTAAGAAGGCAGCTGCTTTCAAGAGCACAGTAACTGTAGTTAAGGGCGAGAAGAAGGCAGACACACGCCGTCTTATGGCTTTAATGGGACTCGGAATCAAGTGCGGTGATGTTATCACTGTTCAGGCAGAGGGCGAGGATGAGGAGACAGCAGCAGCAGAGCTCCAGGCATTCCTTACCGAGAACAAGTTCTGATAAAATCGGATAGAGTCTGAAAAACCGCAAAGGGGGAACCGAGTATGAAAGCAATCAAAGGTACCGGAGTTTCCGGTGGAATAGCAGAAGGCCCGATTTTTTGTTACAAGCGTTCAACAGGACCTTCAAGCGAAAGACAGGCACAGGGCGCAGAGGTAGAACTCAGCCGCTACAGTGCGGCAACAGAACAGGCTGCGGCACAGCTTGACGCTTTAGCCGAGAAAACACGCAAGGAAATAGGCGACGAAGCAGCAATTCTCTTTGAAACACACAGAATGATGCTTGAGGATTTGGACTACACTGACCGAATCACAGAGCTTATAAATGAATCAAACTGCACCGCAGAGAAGGCTGTTGAAACAGCTGGAAAGGAATTTTCCGAGATGTTTGCGGCTATGGATGATGATTACATGAAAGCAAGAAGCGTTGATGTAACCGATATATCCAATCGTGTGATATCAATCTTGAACGGTGAGAGCGAGCAGAGCAATGCTCCCGAAAAGCCGGTTATCATTCTTGCGGACGATCTCACTCCGAGCGAAACGGTACAGCTTGATAAAAGCAAGATTCTCGGATTTATTCTTACTGGCGGCAATGCTAACAGTCACACCGCAATTCTTGCGAGAACACTAGGTATTCCCGCTATTATTCATGCCGACATAGAGCTTGACGCCGCTTATGAGGGCAGATCTACTATGATGGACGGAAGTATCGGTTACATTGTGATTGATCCTGACGACACCACGAGAGAGTACATGAGCAAGAAACAGCAGGAAGAGAAAGCCGTGAAGGTTATGCTCGAACAGCTCAAGGGTCAGCCCGATGTAACTCTTGACGGCAAGCAGATTAAGGTATATGCAAATATTACCGCACCTGCCGATGTTGACGCAGTTATCACGAACGATGCCCGCGGAATCGGACTTTTCAGAAGTGAATTCCTTTACCTTGAGACTAGTGATTTCCCCGATGAGGAAATGCAGTTCAACGCTTACCGTTCGGTAGTTCAGCGTATGAACGGCGCAAGGGTTATCATCAGAACCATGGATATCGGTGCTGATAAGAAAATTGATTATTTCGGCTTGGCTGAGGAAGAGAACCCCGCACTCGGTATGCGCGCGCTTCGCATTTGTTTATCAAGACCCGAGATTTTTAAAACACAGCTCAGAGCTCTTTACCGTGCTTCGGCATACGGAAAGCTGGCAATAATGTTCCCAATGGTAGCAAGTCTTTGGGAAATTCAGGAGGCTAAGAGACTTTGTAATGCTGTCATGAAGGAGCTCTCGAACGAGAGAATCCCGTTTGACAAGGATCTTGAGCTTGGTGTTATGATAGAGACTCCGGCAGCTGTTATGATAGCTCCCGAGCTTGCACAAGAGGTAAGCTTCTTCTCAATCGGCACAAATGATCTCACGCAGTACACACTGGCGCTTGATCGTCAGAGCATTCAGGGCTTGGAGAGATTTTATGATCCTAAGCACCCCGCTGTTCTCAGAATGATTCAGATGACAGTTGATGCTGCACATAAAGCAGGTATCTGGGCAGGTATTTGCGGCGAGCTTGCTTCTGATGTTTCTCTTGCAGAAACATTTATAAAAATGGGAGTAGACGAACTTTCCGTTTCACCGAGATCTGTCCTTCCAATCAGAAATGCGGTCAGAAATACAATGGCTGGCAAGTAATTTAGAAAATAAGACACACACCTATATACATTCCTAATTCAAAAATGTCGACTTCGGATTTCCGTTAGTCGGCATTTTTGCGTTTTATTACTTTAAAAAGTAAAGCACACTCAAAATTGTATGTACAGTTATAAACAAGTGCGTACTTTTATTTGAATGTGTAGGGTGTTATACTAGTATCAGATAAATCAAATGCAACCGAAAATGCTATTAATTACGCCTAATTTTTGTATCGGCAATGTTAATTTATATGATGACATTGAGCTTCTGTTATGGTAATATATTATGCGTTTGGTATGTTACAGTTTTAATTTGATTTTTCTTGGATTCAAAATGTGTAAAAAGCACTGTTTAATTCGAGCGTATTTCAATTAGTTAGGGGGAGCGAAAGTGGAATATTACTTGGATAAAGTGGATATAAAAGATAAGGATATACTGTATCGGTT
>CAVKLS010000177.1:0-4098 GCA_963657025.1 bacterium
ATACCCATGCTGCGTGCTGTTCCGGCGATCATGCTCATTGCACTCTCGATAGAAGAAGCATTAAGATCGGGCATTTTATGCTCGGCGATCTGCTGAACCTGTGCTTTTGTGATCTTAGCGACCTTCTGCTTGTTCGGAACGCCGGATCCGCTCTGGATGTTGCAAGCCTTCTTGATGAGAACTGCAGCCGGCGGAGTCTTTGTGATAAATGTAAATGAACGGTCTGCATAAACCGTGATAACGACCGGGATAATCATTCCAACGTCGTTCTTTGTGCGCTCGTTAAATTCCTTTGTGAACGCCATGATGTTAACACCGTGCTGACCGAGAGCCGGTCCAACAGGTGGTGCCGGGGTAGCTTTACCGGCAGGTATCTGGAGCTTAATGTAACCAGTAACCTTCTGAGCCATTTTGTGCACCTCCAAATTGTGGTAGATGGCGGCAGTACCTTGAAAAATTTGTACAGCCTCCCACAGGGAACTTATTTAAGTCCCCGCTAAACAAAAACTTTGTCTTTGTTTTTTACCTTAATATTTTGCCAGCTGAGCCTGACTCATTTCAAGCTCGACCGGAGTTTCACGTCCAAACATCGAAACAATAACCGTCATTCTCGACTCCTCGACATTCAAGCTGTCGATTGTTCCGATATATCCATCAAATGGACCGCCGGTGATTTGGACTGTATCGCCGACTTCGAATGATACTTCAACAGTTTTGGATTCAACACCGAGTCTTGCGACCTCCTCGTCTGAGAGAGGTATCGGCTCAGTAGCTGTACCGACAAAACCAGTGCATCCGCGAATGTTTCTGACTGCATACCAGGACTCATTCGGAACCTTTCCCTCATCCGTAACCGTCATCTTTACCATGACGTAGCCGGGGAAGGTCTTTCTCTCAACCTGCTTCTCAACACCGTTATCATTGATCTCGGTGACGATTTCGGTCGGAATGGTGATGTCCTTGATAAGATCCTGCATCTGTCGGTTCTCAACTGTTTTTTTCAGACTATCCGCGACTTTGTTTTCATAGCCCGAATATGTGTGAACAATAAACCACTTTGCCTGATCTGGCATTGTAATCCCTCCGCTTCGTTAGTTTGCCCTTAGGGCTTAACCTGCGACATTCATCACAAGGCCCAGAAGCTTCATAAAGACTGTGTCAAGAGCAAAGACACAAACTCCGAGAACAAGAATAGTTACAATAACAACTCCCATGTTCTTGAAGCACTGCTTCGGTGTCGGCCAAACAATCTTCTTGACCTCGCCCTTACAGTCACGGAAAAACTTACCGAGTCTCTTGAAAAAAGCAACGAAAGCATTAGGCTTCTTTTTAGCGTCAGCCATTTTTGTTCCTCCGCTTACTTTGTCTCTCTGTGGAGAGTGTGCTTTCTGCAGAATCTGCAGTACTTGTTCATCTCAAGTCTGTCTGGATCGTTCTTCTTGTTCTTCTTGGTGTTATAGTTGCGCTGTTTACATTCTGTGCAAGCTAAAACAATTTTGTTTCTCATAACGGCACCTCCGTTTTACGGAATAAATTTGGGTTTTCCCCAGCCTCCCTCTGAGAAGGGCACAAAAAAAGAACCCCTATCCGAGGTAACACGATTATATCACAACCGTTCTTACCTTGTCAAGCGGAAAGGGATTCTTTGGATAAAAGTTCTATATATTCGGCTTTATTCTGCGATTTTTTGACTTTTTTTTACAAAGCCAACGCAAAATTACAGATGAGAAGCGTCGTCAAGAGCTCTTGCGGCGAACTTCTTCTGCTTCTTTACCTTCTCGGGCTTGATTTCCTTGCCGATGAGCTTTCTCGAGCACTTGTAAACTTTCTTGAGCTCAGGCGGGAAATCCTCGCCTATTCTCGAAATTGCCGTCTCGTCGGAAATGTTGTTGAGAACGCCTGCGGTGATGATAGCCTTGAGGTCGTTGTCGCCCTGAACATACATCTCGCCGATTAAGGTCTTGACCTTCTTGAAAGCGTCCGAATTCGGCTTATCGAGAGCGAGCTTCTGGATTCTCGGAGCAACAAAGTCCTTGGCGATAACTGTAGTTCTTACCTGACCGTAGGTGATTTTCTCCTTGTTCATCTCGTCCTTAAGCTCCGGGAAAATGCCGACAAGTCTGTTATAGAAGAACATAGCGTCGATAACTCTTTCGTCGTCGCCCTTTTTCTTCTTTTTCTTAGCTGTCTGAACGGCAGCCTTTCTCTTGGAGCCGGAAACAACGTCGATGAAGTCGTTTGCAATGCTCTGAGCGTCTGAAGATGTGCCCTCGTTCTTGTCAAAAAGCCAAGTGGAAAGCAGTTTCCAGTCGTGTGCGTAATCACCGGACTCGCTGTAAGCGTTTGAGCGAAGTAAAAATACCTGCTTGCTCTCATCGTAAACAACCTGATAAGCTACCTCGTTTGTGTGGTAGAGATAAGCTTCTCCGAGCTTATCCTCCATTTTCTCAGGTCCCTGAAAGCCCTGAGCGGAAAGCTCTTCTGTCAGAGCTGCGAGTATAATTTTAAATGCGTTTTCCATGTATTTATCATCCTTGCTTAGATTTTAATTAAAACAGATTAAGTATACCCCAAAAGAGACCTAATGTCTATACCTTTTGCTTTTAAGCTGTTACGGCGTTGTCTGTGAGCCAGTTGAGAACCTTATTCTCGAGAACTACCATCTTGATGTAAGGAAGTCCGTAGCTGTCCTCATATGTGGAATAATCCTCTGTGCTCATGTTCTCGAGGAAGTAAGCCTTGATGTCGTCCTCGGAAACAGAAATGTTCTGCTTCTCGGCTACAGCCTGAAGAGCGAGGAAGTAGCTTGCACTTGTAGTGTTGCTCTCCTTCTGGTTCTCCTTGAGAGTGTCAACGTCGTCTACGCCGACATAGCTTGAAAGGAAGGTGTCGAGCGATACGCCGTAGTTGTTTGCGTAGCTTGTGTAGTAGTTAATCATGTTTCTCTCCTGAATGGTAAGAACCGAATCAGGAAGATTCTCAACCTTGATGTTGTCGGAGAACCACTGCTGAACATAAGTCTGCTTGTTTGAGTTCTCCATCTTAGCCTTGACGCCCGCCTTCATCTCGTCAACTGTGTTCCAGCCGTAAGACTCTGAGAGATTTTCCTTAACGAGGTCGTCTGTAATCTCAACATCATTTGTCTCGATGATGTAGTTGATTGTTGTGACGAAAACAGCGTCCTTGTTAGCAAGCTCGATTGTGTTTCCGTCAGCGTCTGTAGAATCGGAATATCCGTCAGGGAATGTTACCTCAACATTGATTGTCTCGCCCGGCTTGTGACCGACGAGCTGATCGAGGAAGTCGTCGATATACTGGGTTGTGCCGATTGTGACATCAGTACCGGAACCGTTTGTTGTACCGCCTGTGAACTCAACACCGTCAACACTTCCGACATAGTCGATATTGACTGTGTCGCCGTCCTTAACCTCTCTGTCGGTCACATAGGACTCCTCTGTTGCAACATTTGCAAGATAGTTTTCCTTAATCTCGCTCATAACATCGTCATCGGAAACCTCATACTCGGAAGCCGCAACGCTTATCTTGTCGTAGCTGTCGGGAAGAGTTACATAATCGGAAGCAACGACGCCGTCATAGAAGCCGTTGTCGTCAATACCCTCGCTGTAATCCTCAAGAGCTGTGTAGGTCGTGCTTGATGAGCTGCTATCGGTGCTGTCTGTGCTTGATTCGCTTGTGCTTGTTTCGGAGCTTGATGAGCTTGTATCATCTGATGAAGCCGAGCAAGCCGCCATGCTTAAACACATAGAAGCAGCAGCAAGCACAGCAAGTACTTTTCTTAAATTCTTAGACATTGTGATTTTTCCTTTCGATTTCATAAATTCATTTTTAATTTTTGAATCATCGTGCGAGCTAATAAGCATTCAAATTAACACGCCTATAAATTATACCAATCCTAAAAAAACAATTCAAGTAACAAAGCATTAAAGAATGTCTTCTAAAAATGAATTTTGCGTGAATTTTTGATTGTTCTTTATTTTTTCGCAATCGCAAAAACAAAGAATCCCGAAAGCTTAATGCCTTCGGGATTTACTTTGGTGCGCGAGACGGGACTTGAACCCGTACGTCGTAGACACACGC
>CAVKLS010000178.1:0-4091 GCA_963657025.1 bacterium
ACTCAATGCTGTATCTGACAGTTGCCTCTGTGATGCTGATCTCGGCTGTGGTAGGGAAAATTCTTCTCAGCTTGATTTTCTCAACATACGGATAAAGAGAATAGAGATTTTCCTCAATGCTCTTTGCATTGACAAGCAAGAGGTTCTGTCCCTCGGTGACTCCAGTTGAGGCAATAACCTCGTTTGTGTCGTACTGAGTGACGCCGCTCACCTTGATTACCTTGACTCTGCAAAAGGCTATCTCGCAGACAACAAGGGCAATTATCGCAATAAGCGTGAGTATCAGCGTTGCTCTTAATTTGTGAGACTTTTTCGGAGCGGAGAAGTCGTCGTCTTCATCAAAGTACTCATCGTCGCCGTCATAGCCGTAGCCCTCACGAATCACTACAGAACCGTCGTCCTCGTCGATGTATTCCTGATAATCATCGTCCTCATGCCTGACAACCCGTCTGTTTTTTCTTCGCTCGGTATTCTCACTTCTTCTTTGGCGGTTGCTTTTCTGAGCCTCGGCGTACTGTTCGTCCAAATCAAGCTCAGCGTCACCGTCAAGATCTCTCATGGCGGCATCATGAATTTTACTGAAAAGTCCCATGCTTCTCCCCTCCTTTCGTCAAAAATATCAATTTAAAATAACTAATGATTATTCCTCGCTTGAATCTGCCATTCCAGCGGCTTTCAGAATTTCCTGATAAATTCTCTCGTTTGCATCGGGAATGCTCATTTCCTTTGCGTTTCTGCCGTAGCGCTCAATCGTCTCGGGGTCGGCCAGGATCTTATTAAGCTCCTCCAAGAGTTTCTCGCCCGTGAGGTCTTTTTCCTCGATGATTTCTGCGGCACCTCTGTTTACAAGTGCCATAGCGTTATGATACTGGTGATTCTCAGCGACATTAGGTGACGGAATGAGAATAGAGCCCTTGCCCATAGCCTCAATCTCCGTCAGTGTTATTGCACCGGAACGGCTTATGACAACATCTGCCGCCGCAAGGCAATCTGCCATATTGTTGATATATTCGAGAACTCTTATTTGCGGATGTGCGGAAATATCGTAGCCAGCCTCCTTGAGAATCTCGGGATACTCGGTATTTCTTGTTCCGTAACCATGAATATGCTGAACCGTGCCCTTCTCCGCACTGTCCTTGAGAACGGTTATCATTGCATTGTTGAGCGCACCCGCACCTAAGCTTCCGCCAAAGGAAAGAACCATCGGTCTCTCGTCAAGTCCGAGCTTCTTTCTTGCCTCATCACGGTCAGCCGCCAGAATTTCGGGGCGGACGGGGTTTCCCGTCACGACAACATTCACGCCCTCAGGAAGATGCTTTCTAGCATCCTCGACGGCAATCATAATTGTCTTGACGCTCTTTGCAAGCATCTTAACGGTAACTCCCGGGTAAGCGTTCGACTCATGCACTACGCACGGAATGCCCAGCTTTGCCGCCTCACGAAGAACGGGGCCGCAGACATATCCGCCCGTACCGACGCAGATGTCAGGCTTGAACTCCTTGATAATTCTCTTGGACTCAAGAGTTGATGTGACAAGCTTGTTGACCGTCTGAATATTTCTTACGATATTTGCGGGTGTGATTTTCCTCTGAAAACCCGAGATATGTATTGTCTTAATCTCGTAGCCTGCAGGCGGAACGAGCCTTTCCTCCATGCCGCCCTTGTTGCCGACAAAGAGTATCTCGGCATCAGGCTGTTTCATTTTAAGGTATCCAGCCGCCGCCAAAGCGGGATTGATATGACCTGCGGTTCCACCGCCGGAAAAAAGTACTCGCATAATTTTTTACCTCATTCAATAGTCTTTTCAGGTATTCCGAGAGAATCCTGTCGATAGTTGTATCTTGATATAGAGAGCAAAACTCCCATTTCGCACAGAAGAACCAGAAGCGACGAGCCTCCGTAGGAGAAGAACGGCAAACTTATTCCCGTATTCGGAAAAGCGTTTGTGACAACGCAGATGTTGGACGCCGCCTGAATTCCGATAGTAAAGGTTATTCCTGTTCCGAGAAGTGTTCCGAAGCGATCCTTGGCATGCAGAGAAATGTTGATTCCTCTCCAGATGAGCCAAAGGAAAAGTATAATTACAACAACCGCTCCCGCAAGTCCCATTTCCTCACAGAAAATGGCGAAAACGAAGTCGTTCTGCGGCTCGGGAAGAAGAAGATGCTTAAGCTTTGACTGACCGATTCCCGTGCCGAAAAGTCCGCCCGAACCGATTGCATAAAGAGACTGAGTGGTCTGGTAAGTGTCGATTCCTTCAGGGGGATTGAACGGATTGAGCCAGCCTAAAATTCTCGGCATAACATGGCTGAATTTACCGGATTTCATAATGTACCATGTACCGACTGCACCGGCAGGTATTGTCAATAGTAGAAAATATCTGAGCTTGACACCGCCGGCGAGCATAACAGCCGAACAGATGAAAGCAATGATAAGAGTTGCGGAAACATGCGGCTCAAGAACAACCATAACGGCAAAAAGTCCGAACCACAGGAAGCACGGAAGAACACCCTTAACAAACGGTACGTCCTTTCCGTCATACTTTGAAAGAGTTGACGCAATCATCAAAATCGAGGTGAATTTTGCAATCTCGGATGGCTGAACGGAAAGACCGCCTATGTTAATCCATCGACAGGCACCGTTAATTCTCGGAACGAGAGCCGATCCTCTGAATACCAATACAATGCCGAGCATGGCGACCGTTACTAAGAGAAATCCGAGTCTGAATTTTTTCAGCTTAACATAGTTTACCGTCGAAACCAAAAGCATGCCGACAATTCCCAGTGCCGCAAAAATGCCCTGTTTCGTGATGTAAGAAAAGCTCGAGCTGTCATAATAATAAGCATAGGAGTAGCTTGCCGAGAAAAGCGTGGAAAGACCGATTCCCAAGAGCAGAAGCACCAAAAGCAAAAGCTGCATATCGAGTCCGATTCCAAGGCCGAAAAATCTTTCACGAACCTTAACCGCCCTTTTTCTTATCTTTCGCTGTTTAGGCTGATTAGGTTGTCTTTTCTGTTTTTTAGAAAGACTTCTTTCGCCTGACTGCTGTCTTCTTTGCGGCTCGCTGTTTCTTGTAGGAGGAACCCTATTGAGTCCTCTTGTCGTTCTGCCTTGATATCTGTCGCTCATACGGGCGTCCTCCTTCTTTCTTTTTCAATCAATCTCAAATTTAACTGCCGCTTATCTCAAGCCGAAAGCGACCAAAAGAATACATATAATACCGGCAACGAGTGTTACCAAGCCGAACACGCCGCAGATTTTCACCTCACTCCAGCCGCAAAGCTCGAAGTGGTGATGAATCGGGCTCATCTTGAAAAGTCTCTTTCCGTGAGTAGCCTTGAAATAGCTTACCTGAAGAACAACGGAGAGAATCTCTATGATGTAAATAATACCGTAAAGGATGAGCAAAAGCGGAAGTCCCAGACCGTAAGCGATTGCACATACAATTGCTCCGAGGAACAAAGAGCCCGTGTCGCCCATAAATACCTTTGCGGGATGGAAATTCCAAACCAAAAAGCCTATGCATCCGCCCGCAACGGCAGAAGAAAGTATTGCCATGCCTGCGTTTGAAAGTGCGAATGCAGAAACCATAAAGCATATGCAAACCGCTGCGGTTACGGTTGAATTAAGTCCATCGATACCGTCGGTGAAATTTACGGCATTAATCATTCCGACAATGAAAATCGCAGAGATGATGTAGTAGAACACACCGAGATTTACAGCGCCGACAAACGGAATGAGAATTTCAGTCGTACCGCCAGCAAGGCTTATGCTAAGCAAATAAGCGATTACTATTACAAACTGAAGAACGAGCTTTTGCTTTTCCGTGAGACCTAAGTTTCTGTGCTTCTTGATAGATATGAAGTCATCAAGAAATCCCGTAAGTCCCATAGCAAGGCTCATCAGAAGTCCCGCAACGATTTTCACCGTGTTGAGTGTGGAAATTCCGCCCGTTCTTACCGCATAAATCGGCACGATTATCGCTACCGCCAATACGATGCCTATGATAAACATAAGTCCGCCCATGGTGGGAGTGCCCTGCTTGGACTTGTGCCACTTAGGACCCTCCTCACGTATTGTCTGACCGAATT
>CAVKLS010000179.1:0-4026 GCA_963657025.1 bacterium
AATAATATTCGCAAGCAGATTTACTTCACAGGTAATCTTAACAACTTATGAAGTACATAAGCTTTACAACAAACAATATTTTTTGCAGAATTAAAATATCTAATGCAAAGCCCCTAACCTTTACAGGTCAGGGGCTGCATTTAGCTTATATTATCCTTTGGAATTATTCGTAGTCAACTACGTTAACCCATGTACTCAAGAACGCTTTCTCTTCTTCACTGCCCTTTACCGTGTAAGAAGCAGCTACGATCGGAAGCCATTTCTGAACATACTGCTTAGCAGTATCGCTCTTTGCACAGAAGAGGTTCAAATACTTCTCTGCAAGATCCTTGTTCTTAAGAGTAAAGAGAAGATAAGTTCTGGCTGCATCGGCAGATGCATTACCCTGAGTTGCGTGTGACCAGTCGATGATGTAAGCCGTGCCGTCATTCTTGATGATGATGTTTGACGGGTTGAAATCACCGTGGCAAAGCTTGTGGTGCTTTGGAAGAGAATCGAGTCTTGTGTGAAGCTCATATCTTGTTGTTGCGTCGAAATCAGTCTCACTTATCTTTCTCTTCATCTTATCCCAGAGCTTATTGAGAAGCGGAGCCTTGTGAGAATGCATGTCGAGCTGAATGTCAACAAACATATTCAGATACTCGTCTTCCTTGTCAGGATTTTCTTCCATGAGCTCAGCGAGAGTCTTGCCCTCGATGTAATCTGTTACGATTGCCCACTTTCCGTCAACCACTGTGACTGCTCTGACACCCGGGATGTTGATACCTGTCTGTTCAACTCTGGCAATGTTAAGTGCCTCGTTGAGGATATCAGCCTTGGAATAATTTTCGTCAAAAACCTTAATGCAAGCGTCTCCGTCCTTGTAAACGGTCTTGTCAGGTCTTGTTGCTACTACTTCATTAAGTTCCATAATAAAATCCTCCCTCATTGGTATTGATTTACCAATTATTTGCCATAATATGACTTGAGATAAAGCTCCTTGATATCAGACATCTTCGGATAACGTGGGTTAGCACCTGTGCACTGGTCGTCGAATGCATTCTCAACCATCTCATCAAGAGTATCGAGGAAGTACTGCTCGTCAACTCCATACTCGGCAATCGTCTTCTTTACGCCAACGTGCTCCTTGAGCTCCTCAATAGCCTTGATGAAGTTCTCGAATACCTCGTTGTCGTTCTTGCCCTTGATGCCGATGAACTTAGCCATCTCAACATATCTGTCAAATGCATGCGGATATGTGTACTGAGAGAATGTGCCCATCTTAGCGATGTCGTCTTCAGCGTTGTATCTCATAACATTTGTGAGAATGACTGCATTAGCCAAGCCGTGCGGAATGTGATGATATGCACCGAGCTTATGAGCCATAGAGTGGTTAAGTCCGAGGAATGCATTAGCGAATGCCATACCTGCCAAGCAAGAAGCCTCTGCCATTCTGTTTCTTGCCTCAACGTCGTTTCCGTTGTCGTAAGCTCTCGGGAGATACTCGAATACGAGCTTAGCTGCCTTAAGAGCAGGGCCGTCGGAGAACTCTGAAGCCATGATGGAAACGTATGCCTCCATAGCATGTGTGAGAACGTCAACACCGGATGCGGATGTGAGTCCCTTAGGCTGAGTCATCATGTTGTCTGTATCGACAATAGCCATGTTCGGAAGAAGCTCATAGTCGGCAAGCGGATACTTTGTGCCTGTCTTCTCATCTGTGATAACAGCGAACGGAGTAACCTCAGAACCTGTACCGGATGATGTCGGGATAGCGATAAAGTAAGCCTTCTCACCCATCTTCGGGAATGTGTAAATTCTCTTTCTGATGTCCATGAAGTCCATAGCCATTCTGTAGAAGTCAGCGTCCGGATGCTCATAGAGAACCCACATGATCTTAGCTGCGTCCATTGCGGAACCACCGCCCAGAGCGATGATAACATCAGGCTCGAACTTTGTCATTCTCTCTGCACCTGCCTGTGCGGAAGAAAGTGTCGGATCCGGCTGAACGTCACTGAAGACCTCATATTTGATGCCCATTTCATCGAGCTTATCTGTAATACCCTTTGTGTAGTTATTCTTATATAAGAAGCTGTCGGTTACGAGGAATGCTCTCTTCTTGCCGAGAACACTCTTGAGCTCATCGAGAGCAACAGGTGTACAGCCCTTTCTGAAATATACCTTGGAAGGTGTTCTGAACCAAAGCATGTTCTCTCTCCTCTCAGCAACTGTCTTGACATTGATAAGGTGCTTTACACCAACGTTTTCGGAAACGGAGTTACCACCCCATGAACCGCAACCGAGTGTAAGAGACGGAGCGAGCTTGAAGTTATAAAGATCACCGATACCACCGTGAGATGACGGAGTATTTACGAGAATACGGCAAGTCTTCATTGCAGCCTGGTGCTTAGCCATCTTCTCTTTCTCGTTGACATTGATGTAAAGAGATGAGGAGTGACCGTAACCGCCGTCAGCGATGAGCTGAGCAGCCTTTGCAATAGCCTCGTCGAAGTCCTTAGCCTTGTACATAGCAAGAACCGGAGAGAGCTTCTCGTGAGCGAATTCCTCGGAGATATCAACACTCTCAACCTCACCGATGAGAATCTTTGTGTACTCAGGAACTGTTACGCCTGCGAGCTCTGCAATCTTATATGCCGGCTGACCGACAATCTTAGCGTTAAGAGCGCCGTTGATGATGATTGTCTTTCTTACCTTCTCGATTTCGTCAGGCTTAAGGAAGTAGCAGTTTCTCTTTGCAAACTCAGCCTTAACCTGCTTGTAAACTGTAGGAAGAACGATAACGGACTGCTCGGAAGCACAAATCATACCGTTATCAAATGTCTTAGAATGAATGATGGAGTTAACAGCGAGTGTAACATCTGCTGTATCATCGATGATAGCCGGAACGTTACCTGCACCAACACCGAGAGCCGGCTTACCTGAAGAATAAGCAGCCTTAACCATTCCGGGACCGCCTGTAGCGAGAATGAGGTCAGCCTCTTTCATAACAAGATTGGTAAGCTCGAGAGAAGGAATGTCAATCCATCCGATGATTCCCTCAGGTGCGCCTGCCTTGACAGCAGCCTCAAGAACAACCTTAGCAGCGGCAATTGTGCTCTTCTTTGCACGTGGGTGTGGGCTGATGATGATACCGTTTCTTGTCTTAAGAGAAATAAGAGTCTTGAAGATAGCTGTTGATGTCGGGTTCGTTGTGGGAATAACAGCTGCGACAACGCCGAACGGCTCTGCAATCTTCTTTACTCCGTAAACAGGATCCTCTTCGATAACACCGCAGGTCTTTGTGTCCTTGTACTTGTGGTAGATATACTCTGCGGCATAGTGGTTCTTGATGATCTTATCCTCAACAATACCCATGCCTGTCTCTTCTACAGCCATCTTAGCAAGCGGAATTCTTGCCATGTTAGCTGCAACAGCAGCCTCTCTGAAGATTTTATCTACCTGCTCCTGTGAGTATGTAGAGAATATCTTCTGAGCCTCTCTGACTCTAGCAAGCAGCTTCTCAAAGCTCTCTACGCTGTCAACTACTTCATAGGTGTTCTTATTTTCCATAATGAATACCTCGCCTTTCTTTGTTTGCATACTTTCTTTGTTTTATGTAGAATTTACTGTTTACCGTTAATATGTTTTGAGAGCAGAATAAGCGATGACGCCATATTCTCGTTAAGCACATAAACATATTCGGGAACCGTAAGTTGCACCGAAGTGAAATTCCAGATTGAATAAATTCCGGAATCGACAAGTAAATTTGCTATCTCAGCCGCCGCACTGTCGGGACAGGTGATTATTCCGACCTTCACGTGATTCAGCTTTGCAAATTCCTTGAGTCTTTCTATCGGTAAAATCGCCTTGCTTATGCTCTTATCGTTATAAGCCCTCGGGTCATTGTCAAAAGCGGCAATTATGTTGAAACCGCATTCCGAAAAACCCTCGTGCTTCAAAAGAGCCTTTCCCAGACTCCCCGCACCGACTATCACCGCATTGAGCGAATCGTTGTATCCGAGGAAGCTCTCGAGCTCGCCTATCAGT
>CAVKLS010000180.1:0-4014 GCA_963657025.1 bacterium
GATTAAGTTAGTAATTTTCGCAGAATTTTATTTAGATTTCTATTTTTCCGACCTTTCCGTCATCTGCAGAAACGGTCAAAACAACCTTTTCGCTCGGCTTTTTGAGTACAATCTGAGCACGACCGCCGAAAAGCTCGGTCACGCCCTCATTGTAATTGTAGTTCGGCTTTGGATTTCCGCTTCCGAATCCGAGAATCTGTGCGTTTCCGTCAACGGTAAGAGTAATTTTCTGATTGTCGTCAGCCGCCAAAACGCCGTCTTTATCACGCATTTCTACCTGAAGATATATAAGCTCCTGTGCTTTTCCGCTCAGTCCGACATACTCCTCACGCTCGACAACAAGCTCTCTCTCTCGAGATGCAGTCTTAAGCTCGTTTCTTGCCACTTCCTCGCCGTTTACATACGAAACAGCGGTAAGTGTGCCGGGCTCATAATTTGTCTCGAAAAGCGTACGGAATCCGCCAGCCTTTCCCGCAACTTTCTTTCCGACGGATTTTCCGTTAAGGAACAGCTCGACCTCGTCGGCACGGGAATAAACCTCAACAACGCACGGCTTTCCCTCCATGCCGTTCCAATTCCAATTTGCGGAAGAGTCGCTGATAACCCACGGGGTTTTAATCAGAAAATCTCCGTAATGTGCGGGATTCTGAACGGTAATATACGGCTTTTCGTTAAGTCCGAAAACCGCTTCTCTGTAGTAAGATGCCGGGCGGCGGAAGCCTGTGATGTCAATGTCGCCGGCATAAGCAAGCTGTGCCGGGAAGCGTGCGCCAAATCCGCCGTCTCCCCACTGATATGCCGGAACGCCTACACCTGCTTCACCGATATAATCCCAGCCTGTCCACGTGAAGTCGCCGATAACATGCGGCAAACGCTCGACAAGCTCCCAGTTTCTTGCAATCTCAGGCGGATAGGTCTCACTTCCGACAATTACACGGTTAGGATAGTCGACAGCGTCTTTCTCATAGCGTGCCGTCATGTAGTTGTAACCCGCAATATCAACTCCTGCGCATGCTTTCTCGAGTCGCTCGCTGATTGCCTTGTGAACAACAATTTTATCCAGATGACCGTCCATGAGCGTCATAAAGTCATTGACATTACCGTCAATTTTTCCCTCGGAGCTCAAATCGGCAACAACATCAGCGACAATTTTATCAACTGCGTCACCTGCGGCAAAAACGCCGTTAATTGAAGCCAAAGTGAATCTTGTATCGTCAAGCGAATGAATTTTATCGCTCAATTCCTGACATGTCTTTGCGCCCTTGTCCGTTCCTATCTCAGGAATCTCATTTCCTACGGAATAAAGAACAACGGACGGATGATTGAAGTCCTTTCTCACCATTGCAGTGACATCCTTCTCCCACCACTCGTTAAAGTACAGACCGTAATCATAGCCAGACTTCAGACGATTCCACATATCAAAGGTCTCATCCATTACATACATACCGATTTCATCGCATGCACGAAGCATTGCTGGTGCCATGGGATGATGAGACATACGAATAGCGTTAAATCCCGCTTCTTTGAGTCTTAAAACCTGACGGTACTGAGCGTCCTCATATGTAGCCGAACCGAGAATTCCGCTGTCATGGTGAATGCAAGCACCACGCAAATTGACAGTCTCACCGTTTACTCTAAAGCCTCTCTTGGCGTCTACAGCAAGAGTTCGGATGCCGAATGAGCCGACAGCCTCATCAAAAACCTTAGCTTCCTCATCGTTTGCATAAAGCTTAACTTCATAATTATAAAGGCAAGGCGTTTCTGCACTCCAAAGCTGCGGATTTTCGACAGTAACTCTCTGCTTAATTGTTCTTGACTCTCCGCCAAACAGAACAACGTGAGATTTTTCCTCAGCGACAGTATTTCCGTCTTTGTCCTTAATTATCGTATCGAGAATCGCATCCTGAGATGCAGCAGTTTTGTTCTCAAGCTCAGAGGAGATTTTTAATACAGCATAGTCTGTGTCAATGTTTTCTGTCTTAATCTGAACTCCCTCAGGTAAAATGTGCACGGGTTCAGACTCAAGAATATAGACGTCACGGTAGATGCCTGCACCCGTATACCAGCGGCTGTTTGTCATAGCACCCGCACGAACCTGAACTCTGATTTCGTTATCCTCACCGTACTTGAGTAAATCCGAAATCGGTGCAAAGAATGTGGTGTAGCCAAACGGACTCTTAGCCGCAAACTGACCGTTCACATAAACAAAGGCATTCATGTAAACGCCCTCGAATTTAAGAGTGATTACCTTGCCCTTTGATTCCTTCGGAACATGAAGCTTCTTGACATATGTATAAACATCACCGTCACGGAAGCCTGTGTTTCCGCCGTTTGGGCTGTTCGGATTAGCAGGACTCTCAATCATTGCGTCATGCGGCAATGTGATGTCCCGTGCGTTCTCGGGAACATTCCAAACAAGTGCAAAGGAATCCTTATCCAACCAAAATTTCCAATCGTTGTTCCATTTTTGTTCTAACATTATTTTTCCTCCAACGTTAATTTACCGTCATTTAAAAGCACACTTCTGATTATCGGTCTTTCTTTATATTTATCATTCGGAAAATGCAATGTAAATTTAACATTGTCCGTATCTTTAAAAAGCATTCCATGACCGCCGTTCTCAGGAAACAACGGTTCATCAAGCTGTTTCCATTCGCCGCACGGATCTGAGCTCTCAGAAACCGCTACACCGACAGCATAGCCGCATTTGCTCCAGCTTGACCATGTCATATACAGCTTACCGTCAGCCAACTTCATAAGGCTCGGGCCGTCCGTAAAGTACACATCTCCGTCCATTCCGAACTCGGCTTTAGCAAACGGGACAGGCTTTGCCCACTTAGCCTCAGCCGCAGAAAACAACAGCTTTGGCTCGCAAGCCGCAGTCTTTAAATCCTGTGACATTTCTAAAATACACATATCTCCGCTCGGACTGTCCTCAAAGGAATGTGAAAAAACAAGATACGGTCTGCCCTCATGAAAATAGACCGTTCCGTCTATGCATGACCAGTTTGCAGGCGTAATTCTTTCACTGTAAAGCTCGAACGGCCCTGTCGGATTCTCTGATTTGAGCACATAGATACCCTTTTTTGCATCGCTGAAACCAAACGTTGTCACAAGATAAAACATATCATCATGATAAACACATTCGGGAGCCCAGTAATTCTGATTAGCCGAAAATCCGTCGGGACGATGAAAAATCTCAATTGGCCCGTCCCAATTTTCAAAATCCTCACTTACATAGCAATCAAAGCCGTCAGCCTCTCCCCAACATGTTTCGCTTCTCGTTCCGTACAGGTAATACTTACCGTCATGCGGCAGAATATAAGGATCTCTTATGTTAATTTCCGTTATTTTCGTAGCCACCACACCTTTCAAAATTCGCTGTATTGGTTTTTGAGCAAGCAATCCCCATACAGCGTTTTGCTCAATAAATTTATTCACTGTATACTATTTTAAATAAATAACTAACAAATGTCTATGTAATCTCTTTAACAAAATCCGACATATTCTCAGATTAGAATTCCCGAGTTTTCCGCTTATTTTCCGTAAAGCAAACAAAAAAGTGCATCGGCAAAAGCCGACGCACCGATTCTGTAATTTATGTAATTATGCACTCTTGCCCTCGCCGTTAAAATACTCTTTAACAAGTTTGACAACAACTCCCGACAAGAGGAAAACAGCAATCAGGTTAGGGATAACCATTAAACCGTTGAAGGTCTCTGCGATATTCCACATAAGACCAAGCTCCATAGTAGCACCCACTATAGCAACCAAGGAATAAAGCACCATGAAAGGCTTGTTGGCACGTGAGCCAAGCAAGAATTCAACACAGCGTGTTCCGTAAAGACCCCAGCCGATAATGGTCGAAAAAGCAAAGCAGCACATCGCAACCGCTGTGAAAATTGAAACCCAACTTCCGTAGGTAGAAGTAAATCCGAGAATAGTCAGCTCCGCTCCCGCAGCCTCGCCGTATCCGACAGGTACACCGCTGCAAAGAATTACAAGTGCGGTAAG
>CAVKLS010000181.1:0-3970 GCA_963657025.1 bacterium
GATTGCTACAGCTCGCTTAATTCTTCACCGCCACGGAAAACCTTACGGATATTTTTTTCACATTTAATTCTCGGCAGCATGACCTCATGTCCGCAGCCTACACACTTAATCTTAAAATCCATTCCGATTCTCAGAATTTCAAATTCCTTTGAACCGCACGGATGCTGTTTTTTCATCTGAACTCTGTCTCCGACTCTGATATCCATAAGCTTTATCCTTTCGCACATTATTAGATAGAATAAAGTATATCGCAATCAGAATTATTTTGCAATACAATAAATAATTGTTGCAACAGAAACTATACTGCAGTACAATAGTATCAAAAGAAACTATATCAAAGGGTGGTTAATTTGAAAAAAAGCACAACGGATTTAACATCGGGCAACATACCTAAGCAAATTTTTCTATTCGCTCTGCCGATATTGCTCGGACAGGTTTTCCAGAATCTCTACAACTCTGTGGACAGCATAGTGGTCGGAAATTATGTCGGTACAACTGCACTCGCCGCTGTCACAAGCTGCAGTGATATTTCCATGCTTCTGGTCGGATTCTTCACTGGTCTATCGGCAGGCTCGGGTGTTCTTTTCGCCAGATATTTCGGTGCCAGGGACTACGACAATCTTCACAAGTCGATACATACGGCTCTCACGTTTTCATTTTTGCTCGGCGTCCTCATGGCACTTCTCGGAATCGTCTTTACTCCTTTCCTCTTGACTGTGGTCGACTGCCCCGATAATGTTCGTGAAGAAGCTGAAATTTACCTGAGAATTTATCTCATCGGAATACTTTTCACCGCACTTTATAATGTCGGCTCGGGCGTCTTGCGTGCAGTGGGAAACTCGAGAAGTCCGTTTATTTACCTTGTCGTTTCGTCGGTAACAAACATAGTTCTTGATATTCTGTTTGTTGTCATATTCAAATTGGGCGTTGCGGGCGTGGGTATTGCCACAATCATTTCTCAGCTCATTTCCGTCATTCTTGTTGTTAGAAATATGCTTATGACAAACGATGTCTATAAGTTAGTTTTAAGCGACCTTAGAATTGACTGTGTTATTCTCAAAGAGGTTATCCGTTTAGGTCTTCCCGCCGCCGTTCAGGCTTGTCTTATCTCAACCTCCAATCTCTTTGTCCAGCGCTACGTCAACGGCTTCGGCTCAAACGCTATGGCCGGAATCGGTGCGGCTAAGAAAATCGATAAATTCATCGGCATGATTGCGCAGTCACTCGGACTTGCCACGGCAACCTTTGTATCTCAGAATTTCGGTGCAGGAAAGCTTGACCGTGCTTACAAAGGTATCCGCACGGTATTGCTCCTTAACATCATTCCAATTTTGGCTGTCGGCGCAATCGTCTATTCCAACGCTTATTTTGCCGTCGGTCTTTTCACGGACAACAGCGAGGCAATCCGCTACGGTGCAATGATGCTCGAAACCATGACGCCCTTCTTCTACTGTCAGGCACTGAACCAGACCTTCTCAAATGCCGTTCGCGGATTCGGAAAATCAACTGCCGTCATGATACTCTCGATAATCGGCATGGTTGGCTGCCGCCAGTTATTTTTGGCTGTCGCCATGCATATTCAAAAGAATATTGTTTTTGTCTACATCGGCTTCCCGCTCGGCTGGTTCTGCAGTGCGCTTTTTGTTATGATATATTATTTTGTTAAAATCAGAGGAAAAATCGAGGCTAAAAATGTAACAGAAGTTTGCAAAAAAGAAACTCAAGGCTCTACCGTTCATGCCCACACCTGAGCCTTTTTGTACAACTTCCATAATTCACAACGATCAAATTTTTGCAATATTACCGCATGGACATTTCCTATCTAACATATTAGAATGATTGCAAATACAGAAAAAGAATGCACTTGAATGCACATAAAGAAAGGTGGAATTTTTCATGCAGTTATTTGTTAACATCAATGCCGCAAAGGACGGCAACGGCTCTAAGGAGATGCCGTATAAAAATATATCCGACGCCGCAAAGGTAGCGAAGCCGGGCGATGAGGTCATCGTAGCTCCCGGTGTTTACCGCGAGAATGTCAATCCGTATTTCGGCGGAACAGAAGAGAACAGAATTGTTTATCGCTCAGAAAAGCCGCTCGGCGCTGTAATCACGGGTGCCGAGATTGTCAAAAATTGGATGTGCTACAGCGGCAACACATGGGTTTGCAGAATTCCAAACAGCTTTTTCGGCTCCTACAATCCTTACACCACCGAGGTCTACGGCGACTGGTATTTTGCCCCCGACGTAAGACACACAGGCTGCGTCTGGCTTAATGACAAGGCTCTTTATGAGGCTCTTACTCTTGAAGAGTGCCTGGGCGGAAAGGTTTATGCTCCGTCCTGGGATCAGGAGAGCTCCGTCTACAAGTGGTTCACCGAGCAAGACGGCGACAGCACACTCATTTATGCGAATTTCCAGGGAGCAAATCCAAACAAGGAAAATGTAGAAATCACCGTCAGAAGAGAGTGCTTCTGGCCACAGGAATACGGCAAAGGATATATCACCGTAAGCGGATTCAACATCAATAAAGCCGCTACAACATGGGCACCGCCTGCGGCATATCAGGACGGTATGATTGGCCCCAACTGGTCGAAAGGCTGGATAATCGAGGACTGTGAGATCTGGGGCTCAAAATGTGCAGGCATCTGTTTAGGAAAATACTGCGACCCCGACAACGACCACTACTTCACCTACAAGCACGTTAAAAGCCCCACCCAGATGGAGCGAGACGCTGTTTGCAAGGGACAGTATCACGGTTGGTTAAAGGAAAATATCGGAAGTCACATCGTCAGAAGAAATAACATTCACCACTGCGAGCAGGGCGGAATCATCGGCAGAATGGGTTGTGTTTTCAGCATTATCGAGGATAACCACATTCATCACATCAACAACATGCAGGAGCTTGGCGGTGCTGAAATTGCAGGAATCAAGCTTCATGCCGCTATTGATGTTGTTTTCAGACGAAATCACATTCATCATTGCACCATGGGAATTTGGTGCGACTGGGAGGCTCAGGGCACAAGAATCACGCAGAACCTCTTCCACGACAATATGGAACCCGATACCGCAGTGCCGCTTCTCGGCAGTATGATGAGTCAGGACTTATTCGTTGAGGTAGGTCACGGGCCAACACTCATCGACAATAACATTCTTCTCTCAAGACATACTCTTAGAATTGCAACTGAGGGTGTCGCCATGGTTCACAACCTTATCTGCGGCTCGTTTACCGCTGTCGGCAGAGAAACCGACTTCATGGTTGACGGTATTCCGCAGATGAGATATACCCCATACCACATTCCGCACAGAACTGAAGTCGCAGGCTTTATGACCATACTTCACGGCGACAACCGTTTCTATAACAATATCTTTGTTCAGACCTACGACACCGACTGGCACGACCCTAAGGAAAACGAGGGAACAGACACATCGGCAAATGAGGTTGTCGGAACTCACGTCTGGGACAGCTATCCTACATACGACGAGTGGATTTCCCACTTCAAGCTTGATGAAAGCAAGCCGAATATGCTGGAAATGGCTGACTATCACTTCCGCCATCTCCCCGTTTGGACGGACGGAAACGTTTACTTCAACGGAGCAAAGGCTTGCAAAAACGAGAAATCCAATTTCATCGACGAGAACAAACACATATACGTTAAGCTTCTTGAGAATGACGGCGAATATCGTCTCGAGACAAATCTCTATGATTACATCGGCAATTTCCGTGACTATATGATTAATTCCGATGTTCTCGGTGAGGCTTTCGAACCTGAGGAGCGTTTTGAAAATCCTGACGGAACGGATATCATCTTCGACAGAGACTATTTCGGCAACCACAGAACTCTCGATGTTCTCCCCGGCCCATTTGTTTCTGAAGATGTTCTTCATCAGTTTAATCTGTAATTTTCAGCTTCAATCATAAATACACAAAAATCACCGCAGAATCGCTTCTGTGGTGATTTTTCTTGTC
>CAVKLS010000182.1:0-3905 GCA_963657025.1 bacterium
TTGTTGAACTCCTCGAACATCGGCTCGCTCCAAGGCTCAAGCGGCTTCTCAAGCGAATACATAAGCTCTTTGAGATACGCGATTCTCTTCGGACTTTCGCCGTGAAGCTTTCCGCCCTTTGCCCACCAGAGCACTTCGTCCTCGCTGTAATAGGTTTCGCCGTGAGTTACATATCCGCCCGTGACAAACCCCTTCCAGAATCTGTCCGTCATTTCAAATGCGGAGATGCTTCCCCACTCATGCTCAACATCGCCCTCATAACAGCACTCGTCTATGATGACGGGCTTATTGTATCTTTCTCTCCACTCGCCTATTTTATGCATGGCATTCGTCTGAATCGAGCAATGCGTGATATTCTCTCTTGAGAAATCGTAGATTTTCATTCCGTTGTGGTTACTCAGAAGATGGTGATACGGGTCATTTTTGACTATCATTTCTTCAATCTCGTACCAATCCTCGGTCTTATGGTTGAAGAGAAAATCGTACTCGTTTGCCATGCTCCACCAGACATACGGGAACGCCGCAAGTCTTCTCATAGTATACTCGATATAGACTGCGATTTCTTCCATACTGAGGAACGCAAATCCCCATCTGTCGTAGGAATGCATGAGAATTAAATCTGATTCGATTCCCATTTCTCCGAGACGGATTATATTTTTCTCGAGGTGATTCCAATATGCATAGCAAGGGCGGTTAACATCCCAGTTGCCGTTTTCGTCCTTCTCGAACGGATAATACTTCGGGTCATTGTGATTGAAGTCGTAGCTTTTCGGAAAAATGCAATGTCTTACCTTATTAAAGGGAGCTTTTTCGAGTGACTTAAAGGTCTCCTCGATTATTTCCTCGTCCTGATGAACGAGCGCATAAATCGTAGTACCGAACGGAAGATATTTCTCTGAGTCCTGATATTTAAATGCACAACCGTCTGCGACCACCATTCCGTGGGATTTCTCCGACGCAACGCATTCTTCGCTTCCCTCGGAATTTACAACGCCGCTTACCTTCCAAGAATAAGTGCCGATTTTTTCGGGCAAAAAGCGAACCTTATAAACTCCGTCACCGTCATAAAAGCCCTTAACGGTCTTGCTTTCTCCGTCTGAAGTAAATACAGCCGTTATGTCGGCAAGAGCCTCAGAGCCTGTCGGATTTTCTCCGACAAAGCTTAATTCAAATGTTTCGTACTGTTTCATTTGCACACCTATTTGATTTTACATACGTGTAACCGCTGTTACAACAAGCTTGGCGTTTCCGAATACATGAACACCCTCGATGTCGCCCGTATTCAATGCGGCAAGAGCCTCATTGGAGAGGTTGATTGCGTCCATCTCGAAAGAAACTGTGTTTTTACTGTCAGAAACGGAGAATTCCTTTTTCTCGCCGCTGTTGACAAGCTTCATTTCGTTTGGCATTTCATCCAAATGACCGACAGGATTATTAATCTCGACATCGGCGATTTTCTGGCGTCTGTGAATGTCATAGCCGCCGCACTCCGACTTTGAAACGGTTATTTCCGCAAAGTGGTCAACATTGATGATAACGGCAAGCGAGAAGAATCCGTCACCTGTTTCGCTCTCGTCCGAAACCTTTACAGTGAATTCCTCGTTGTGCTCTGCCTGACGAAGACCGATAAATGACGGTGTGCCAAGCTCGGAAAGCTCCTTACTTCTGCCGTTTATTGTCATTTTTCCGTCTGCTACCGTTAAATCCTCGCCGAGACCGTCACGAAGAGTAAGCCAGTCGTTTGAAAGCTTATTTCCCTCGAACTTCTCCTCAAACGGCTGATTCTTCTGCTCGTTGACGATTTTTGCGTGCTCGGGGAAATCCGTGAGGTCGACCGTCTCTGTCGGAACTCCGTGATAGATTTTCGGCCAGTCGCCGTCCCAGATTACTGGATAGACGAGTGTTTCTCTGCCGATATTTGTAATGAGAGAAAATCCGACATGAGCGGGATGAGTTCCAAGACAGCTCATCCACCAGTTGCCGTTGACATCCGTGAAGAAATCTGCATGACCTATGTTCTGAAGCGGCTCTTCCGCACGGTCACGGTTTGTGAACAGCGGATTTACTCCGTCTTCGTCCTTATAAGGTCCCCAGAGATTTTCACTTCTGAAAATCGTAATCATGTGACCTGCTCCCGTTCCGCCCTCTGCGGCAATGAGATAGTAAAAGCCGTTCTTCTTCAAAATGTGAGGACCCTCGACGTCGCGTCCGCCCGTGCCGTAGCTGATAACCTCAGGACCGCAGAGAATTTCTCCCGTCTCAAGCTTAATCTCAACCTGCTGGAGTGCCTTTGTGCCCTTGTCGTCAATGTAGCCGGTGAACTGGAGGTAGCTTCTGCCGTCCTCGAAATAGAGGTCTGGGTCTATTCCTCTTACGTCAACCTCGACTCTCGATTCCTCCCACTCGATTTTGTTGTCATCTGTCAAAGAACCTCGAATGATAAATGTCTTGAACTCTGCAAAGTTGGTTGTAACGACATAGAAATGATCTTCGTGGTATCTTATGCAAACCGCAAAAATACCCTCGTTTGAACGGGAGGTTCTAAGGTCTGCCTGACACGACTTTTTAGCAACGCCCTCAAGGCTTTCCCAGTTGATAAGATCCTTGCTTCTCGAAATCGCAATTCCCGGATAATACTCGAAGGTAGAGTTTGCAAGATAGAAATATTCGCCCACACGCACAATGCTCGGATCAGGATACATTCCGCGTCTTATCGGATTTTGATATTTCATGGTTAGTTCCTTTCGCTGTAAACAGCTTGATTAGTTTTTAATTCAGTTTCACACCTCAAGCTTCAAATATGAAATTTTTACATATTTTTCGACTTTACACTTTAATTTTAATACATTTTATCAAGCTAATCTATGTATACACTTTAGATAAATCCGCCTTTTTTTAACATAGAAAAAGCGTAAGCTTATGGCTTACGCTTTTGAATCTGATATATTAATTAAATATCTTCGTTTTCTGTATCTTCATTTTCCCAGAAAGACATACAATCATTTTGGTCCAAAACGATACTCGAACCGTCCATATAAATAATCTTACACTCTAGATAGTTTATAGAGCCATCAAAATTCCTATTATGAAAAGCACTTCCACAATCGTACTCTTCAATTGTTTCACCCGGTGCTAAAGGACCTGTGTATTCAATAGTCATAGAGTATTCTCCGTCATCCTCATTTGGGAGCACATCTCCGACGGCATTATAAAACTCGATCGTCAAATACACATATTTGATAGTTCTGGCAGACATACAATTTTTTATATCCATGTAATGATATACGCTATCAGCTAGCTTAATATATTTAAAATTATCAATTTCTATTATATTTTTTACATCATCATACGAATAGGATACATCTCCGCATACTGTACAAATATAATCGACATAATCATGACCTAAAGCATTACCTTTTGTTTCACCACATCTATCACAAACAGACGGCTCGGTACATGTTGCTTTAATCCATTCATGCCCCAAAGGTTCGCCTTTGGTTTCACCGCAAAGCATACATTTCATCGGCTCGGTACATGTACCGTCAACCCATTCATGTTCTGTTTTTTCTCCTTCACTAAATCCACATTTTTTGCAATGCTTAGCTTCAGTACAAGTTGCGTCTATCCAATCGTGTTCATTAAAACACGAAATACTGCCATGACTGATAATCGTTGCTGCCTCACTGAAATTACCTCCAACAGAAACGATTGACCATACAAACCCGCCTGCCAATAAAATAAAAACTGCTGCAATCACAATTAACAGTGATCTCCTTTTGTTTTTAGGTTTTGGATCAATGTTAATGAGATCGAAACCACAGTTTTCACATTTATTTGTTCCGTCTTTGTTTTCATTTCCGCATTTCGGACAAAATTTGTTATTCATAAGTATAACCCCCTTATAG
>CAVKLS010000183.1:0-3862 GCA_963657025.1 bacterium
GGAGACGCAGAGTCAATTGCACCGTCCGAAGATGAAAGCGAAGACATCGAGTATACTACCGAGGACGAGGAGTTCTCAAACGGAGACGCAGAGTCAATTGCACCGTCCGAAGATGAAAGCGAAGACATCGAGTATAACACCGAGGACGAAGAATTCTCAAACGGTGAAGACGAAGAGGTAACAATCGAGTTTGAAGCTGAGGACGAGGAGTCTTCCAACGGCACAAACGAGGAAGAGGCTGTCGAGACAGTAAATGAGATAAATGCAGTTGCTTATTCGTACGAAAGCACTCAGAGCGTTCAGACTGTTAACGAGAGCAGCGAGAGTGAAGAACTTGATAAGGTCGTTTTCACGGCAGCAAAGGCAACTGTTAAGGACGATAAGAAAACAGTAAAACTCTCTTGGAAAAAGGTTGAAAACGCAACAGGATACAAGGTTTACAGAACTTATACCGATGAAAACGGAAATAAGACAACCAAGGTGTTCAAGACAAAAAGACTCACATTCAAGAATACAACCAATGTGAACGGAAAGTATACATATAAGGTAAGAGCTTATAAGACAGTAGACGGAAAGAACGTTTACGGCGCATATTCAAAGAGCGTTGAGAGCAAATAAATGAGAGTAAAGGGCAATCGGGAGATTGTCCTTTTTGTTGTTAAATTTACGGAAAAAGCAGAAATAATAAACACAAAAGTTTTTGCCACGCTTTTTACAAAAAGCGAAACCAAAAACTTTTATTATCTTTACCCATCAAAAAAGCAAAAGGGCGACCAAAGGGTCGCCCTTACAGGAATATCTGAGAAATACACAGCGCAAAATATGAAAAATGAAAACCGTGTATTCGCTAATTATTAATTGTAAATTTTTAATTCTTAATTAATCAGAATCTTTGCCAGGTGTGTCTCGAGAAGAGTACGAGCATCGGGAAAATCTCAAGGCGTCCCGCAAGCATGTCAAAACACAGGACAAGCTTGGATATGGGAGAGTAGAAGCTGAAGTTGGCGGATGGACCAACTAAGTCAAGTCCGGGACCGATGTTGTTGAATGTGGCAAGAACAGCAGTGAAATTAGTCTCAAACGGATAACCCTCGATGGAGAGTATCGAAACGGAAACGATGAAAATCAGAATGTAGGAAACAAGGAATACATTTGTCGATCTCATGGTTTCGTGTGCAACAGCTTTTCCGTCCATTCTTATGTTAGCCACCGACTGTGGGTGAATAACGTGCTTGACTTCCTTGATGATAGATTTTGCGAGGAGGATTATTCTCGAAACCTTAACTCCGCCGCCTGTACTTCCCGCACAAGCTCCGCTTATCATAAGGAGAATGATGATGTTCTTTGAGAAGGACGGCCAGAGATTGTAGTCACAGCTTGAGTAACCCGTCGTTGTGATTAAAGAGCCGACCTGGAATGCCGCTTGCTGAATGCTTTCGAGCATGCTTGAGAACATAGGACGTACATTTATCGCAATGAGTGCTATCGATACGAATATAAAGATAAAATAAACTCTGACCTCTTCAATATCGAAGGCTTTTTTGAATTTGCGAAGTAAAATGAAGAAATATGCGTTGAAGTTAACTCCCGAGGCAATCATAAATATTGTTATGATGACCTGCTGGGTTACGGTGTAGCTCGCGCATGAATCGTTTCTCACACCGAAACCACCTGTGCCGACAGTACCGAATGTAATGGTGAGCGTGTCGAAAAGCGGCATTCTTGCAATGAGAAGTACGATGATTTCGGTAACTGTGATACCGAGATATATTATATAAAGAATAGACGCCGTGGAGCGAAGCTTCGGCACAAGCTTGCCAACCTGAGGGCCGGGGGATTCGGCTTTCATAAGGTTCATGTTAGAGCCGCCGGAAAGAGGGAGGAGTGCCAGCAAAAATACGAGAACGCCCATGCCGCCGATCCAGTGTGTGAAGCTTCTCCAGAAAAGCACTGCATGGGGGAGAGTCTCAACCTCGGGGAGTATGCTTGCACCCGAGGTAGTAAATCCCGAGATAATCTCAAAAAGAGCGTCGATGTAATTCGGAATCGCTCCGCTCAATACAAACGGCAATGCACCGACAAGCGAGATTATTATCCAGGAAAGTGCTGTGATGACATAACCCTCACGCAGATGAAAGATTTTGTTTTTCGGCTTTTTCAGAACAATGACAAAGCCGAGAAAAATCGAAATTGCGGCTGTGATGAGAAATGCACTCAGACACGCTTCACCGTAAAGAACGGCTACAAATGCGGGCAAAAGCATCAGACTGCCTACACATATAAGGATATAGCCGAGAAGGTAGATAACCATTAAAAAGTTCACGGTTTTGCCTCCTTATTCAAGAGCGTCACTGAAGCTGTCCAGTCCGTGACGAAGTGTGACGAGAATAACGTCGTCGCCTACTTTAATGACGTCGCCGCCTCGCGGGATGATTACTTCACCGCCACGGGAGATACAGCAGATGAGCTGATTTGGCTTGAATTTGAGCTTGTAAAGAGGAACATCGGTGAACGATGTTTTTTCCGTGATGGAAAATTCGAGTGCCTCAACTCTGTCGTCGAGAATGTTGTACAGAGTTTTGAGCGCAGAGCCGCCCTTGGTCTTGAGCGCACGTACATACTGTAAAATATGGTCGGTGATGATATATTTCGGAAAAACAACAGAACCGATATCGAGCTCGGCAAGTATATCGTCAAACTCAAAACGGTTGACCTTTGTGATGATTTTTGCCTTAGAATGCTGGGTTGCATAAAGACCGAGCATCATGTTTTCTTCGTCCATACCCGTGAGGGAGACAAATGCGTCTGTCATTTCAAGACCTTCTGAGAGAAGAAGTCTTCTGTTTGTGGCGTCACCCTTGATAATGGTAGCCTGGGGCAGCTTCTCTATGAGGTCCTCACAGCGTTTTTCGTCGAGCTCGATAATTCTTACGTCGACGCCGTTTTGAATGAGCGACTTTGCGAGATAATAGCCGAGTGTGCCGCCACCGACGATGAGAGCATTTCTTGCAGGCTTGTTTTTAAGTCCGATAGCCTTGAAGAATTTCTTAGCGTTCTCTGTTGTGGCAAGGAAGGATACCATGTCGCCGTTGTGCAGAACAAAGTTACCGTCCGGGATGGTTACAGTGTTGCCTCTTTCGACGCAGCAGATGAGTATGTCTGCGTCAACTCTGCCCGCAATTTCCTTAAGAGACGCACCCTTGAGCAGTGAAAAATCGTTGAGCTGGAATCTTATGAGACGAACCTTGTCGTTGACGAAGGATTCTATCTTCTGAGCCGCAGGGAACATCAACAGCTTCTGAATTTCTCTTGCGGTCGCAAGGTCGGTGTTGATGATAGAGGATATACCGAGCTGATTTTGAATAAAGCTGATTTCCTGATTGTAGTCAGGGTTGCGAACTCTTGCAATAACTCTGCATTTGCCCGCTTTTCTTGCGAACATACAGCAAAGAAGGTTGATTTCGTCCGTACCCGTTACGGAAACGAAGAGGTCGGCGGATTCGATACCGGCTTCCTTGAGCACTTCAATCGAGGTGCCGTTGCCCTCAATGCCCATGATGTCATAAAACTCTGTGAGATTATCGAGCCTTTCACGGCTGATGTCGATAACGGTCACACTGTGCTTCTCTTCCGTAAGCTTCTGTGCGAGTGCGGTGCCGACCTTTCCGGCACCGAGAATGATAATATTCATAAGTTTCTCCGTTTACAAGGCTTATTGCCCTAAATAGAATATAGATTTCTCGAGAAGATTATAGCACAACAAAAACTAATATCAAGAAAATATTATAATTTAACATCATTTCTGTATTTAAAAGCTTCGATAAGAAAACGGATGCTTTCCTGATTGTTACTTTTCTCACAC
>CAVKLS010000184.1:0-3860 GCA_963657025.1 bacterium
GCCCACACCCGTTCGCTTTTTGTAAAAAGCGAAACCAAAAACTTTTATGCTTTCAGCTACGTTTTCAGCTGTCTGCTTAAAGCTCGCGTCTGCCCTCAATCGCTCTCGACAAGGTCACCTCATCGGCATACTCAAGGTCGCCGCCGACGGGTATTCCGTATGCTAATCTCGTAACTCTGATACCGAGCGGTTTCAATAATCTCGAGATATACATGGCTGTTGCCTCTCCCTCAACGGTTGGGTTTGTTGCCATGATAACCTCCTTGACGTCTGAGTTCATTCTTGCAAGAAGCTCTTTGATTTTCAGCTGGTCGGGACCGATACCCGAGAGCGGAGAAATCGCTCCGTGAAGAACGTGGTAGCACACATCGAACTCATTGGTTCTCTCGAGTGCAAAAACATCACGTGGATCTTCCACCACGCAGATTGTTGATTTATCTCTCGACTGATCCTTACAAACAGGGCAAAGCTCGTCATCGGTGAGATTACAGCAAATCTTGCAATAGCGGATTTTTTTCTTAGCCGCCACAATCGCCTTTGCGAAGTCCTCTGCCTCAGCCTCGCTCATATCGAGTATCTGATAAGCGGCACGCTGAGCGGATTTATGTCCGATGCCCTGCAGGCTTTCGAACTTATCCACAAGGTTTTCAAGCGGTGCTACATGATATTCGGGCATGATCAGAAGAGTCCAGGAAGGCTCAGACCGTTAGAAAGGTCTCCCATTCTCTCGTCCTTATCCTCGGTAGCCTTACGAAGAGCCTCGTTTACGGCTGCCATGATGACGTCTGAGAGCATTTCAGTATCCTCTGGATCGACAATCTCAGGGTTAATCTCAATGGACTTAACCTCCATTTTACCTGTGACAACTGCGGTTACCATTCCGCCTCCGGAAACAGCCGAATACTCCTTTACCTGAAGCTCCTCGGAGACTGTCTCCATCTGCTCCTGCATCTTCTGTGCCTGACGCATAAGCTGCTGCATATTTCCGATTCCGCCGCCACCGACGCCCTTTGGTAATCTTGCTTTCATATCATTAATTCCTTTCGTTTGCTTAATTATTCATATTCGACTTCAATCCCGCTGTTTTCCGCTCTTTTCACGAGCATCTCAACAGGATTTTCTGTCTTCTTTTCCGACTTGACGGCTTCGCCCTTATATGGGCCGAGACTGTACTGTCTGCCTGTCACCTCGGCAATTATTTCTCTTATTTTGCTTCTCTTGTTGGCATCTCGAAGTAACTCAAAGGCAATTTCCTTGGCGTCAACAAGAATGTAACGACCGCTGATATAGGCATGTGAGCCTGAGAAAGCTGCACCCGCCGATGGAAACTGCATTCCGATTCTCTCCACAACCTCAGGCCATTCGCCGAACGGCACAACCTCGGTTTGCGGCTGAACCGTAGTCTGTGGTATAACAACGGAGTCATGCATGATTCCTTCGGGTCGTTTATTTTTAAGGACAGATTTTTCTGTCGTTTCATTTGACTTTTCAGCCTTAACCGTCTGTCTCTTGGATGAGGGAACACCCTTCTCGAGTGCCTCAATTCTTCTTATGAGTGCCTCGGGAGTGGAATCAAGCTCAGGTGAGCAAAGGCGGATGAACGCCATCTCAACCTCGACACGCTGATTTCCCGTGTTCATTCTGTCCATAGCCGAACGAAGCACATCCATAGCATGAAGAACGGTAGCAAGAGTCATACTCACAGCCTGTTTGTCAAAAGAAGCATATTCTGCCTCAGAAACATTCACCATGCTTTTGAGCACATTGCTTCCTGACATCGTCTTAATGAGCATGAGCTTGCGGAAGTGGTCTGCCGCCTCTTCGCAAAGTCTTCCCATATCCTTGGAATTTTCGTTGAGCCTGTTAATTATCTCCAGCGCCGTGCTTGAATCGTGATTTCTCACGCACTCGGCAAGCTTAAAAAGATAACTGCTGTCAGCAATTCCGACTGTCTCGTTGACCACCTCATCGGTGACTTTATCGCTCCTCGAGAGGCATTGATCAAGAATGGAGAGTGCGTCTCTCATTCCTCCGTCGGCAACTCTTGCAATTTTAAGTGCGGCATCATGCTCGATTTGCACATTTTCCTGTGAACAAACCCATTCAAGTCTGCCAGCTATTGCATCGGCAGTGATTCGCTTGAAGTCGAAGCGCTGACATCTCGACAAAATCGTCGGCAGAAGCTTATGCACCTCGGTGGTCGCAAGAATGAATATTACATGTGACGGCGGTTCCTCGAGAGTTTTGAGAAGAGCATTAAAAGCCGAAGCCGAAAGCATATGAACCTCGTCTATGATATAGACACGGTACTTTGCATTGCTCGGAGTGAAGTTAATCTCCTCGATAATCGAGCGGACGGAATCGACTCCCGTATTTGATGCGGCGTCAATCTCAGTAACATCGAGAATACTGCCGTTGTCGATACCTCTGCAAGTATCGCACTCACAGCACGGGTCACCGTTCACGGGATGCTCGCAGTTAACTGCCTTGGCAAGAATTTTCGCACAAGTGGTCTTTCCCGTTCCTCTGGAGCCCGTGAAAAGATAGGCGTGAGAAACTCTGCCTGCGATAAGCTCGTTCCGAAGCGTTTCGGTAACCTGAGGCTGTCCGACAACATCCGTAAGCTTAGACGGACGATATTTTCTGTATAAAACCTTATAAGCCACCTAAGCCACCTCCGAAAAGCTTTACCGTAACAAAAAAGGCAAGCCGTAAGTCCGAAGAATATGTGAACGGACAGGCACCCTGCATCGCACGGTCAAATCCGCTTAATGCTGCTCGGTTCCCCGCCTGACATGGTTCACGGCAGTCCGTCGTACAGACCTATCCGCTCGCATATTCCACGGCAAACGCCGCTTACCTTAGTTGCTGTTTTACAGCTTTAATATCATACAACATTCCATGATAAATTTCAAGATTTTTTTGCGAAAATATCAAATGTTATCAATTTATTCACATTAAAAAGATGGAAACAGATGGAAAATTAAAAAGTTTTTTGGTTTCGCTTTTTTCAAAAAGCGAACGGGTGTGGGCAGAGCCCACGGGAGAGATAATTAGCAGAAGCAAAAAATGATAGAACAGAGCGAAACGATATTAAAAAAGATAGGCTTGGAAGCTTAACCGAAAATGCGTAGCATTTTCAGGGCGGAACGCCCGTAGTTAAGCCGACAAGCCGAACCTTAAGCGTTAAGAGAAATTCAGAATTTAAATACTGTTCTAACCATAATAAAATATCATGCAATCACCAAGAAGATTTAAGGCAAAAGTTGCTTGGCGATTGCTTTTCTGTTCGTGTTTTGCTTTATGTAAACAAGTCGGCTGTCAAAGCCCAACCACGAACGCTACCGCATTCTAAAATGCTTCGCATTTTGGTTAACTTTGACAGCCTGTCTTTTTAGTATTTCGCTTCGCTCAGTTTATTCTGTATTTCTCTATCTGCTTAGCTTTTATCTTGTGGGCTCCGCCCACGCCCGCACGCTTTTTGTAAAAAGCGTGGCAAAAACTTTTGTGTGTTAGCTCTAGGGATTAATTTATAACTACTTTCTCATACGCAAGACGCTTCGTTCCGTCATCAATCGTGATAATTCCGCAGTATTCATACCCGTTTTTTGTAATAGTATGCTGCATGACAAGATTATCCTTATGCGTATCTATTCTCGCACTTTTAATTCCGTTTTCTCGGCATGCTTTTTCAGCAAAATTCATGAAGAGCGAAGCCGCTCCCTTTCCTCTGTAACTTGGGTGCACCGCCACACGGTGAAGCACACAGTACTTTTCATTGTCCGTAAGCCATTTGCCGTCCTCTATCACATCATAAGTGCGGTCTTTTCCGAGAACCAAAGCAGTGTATGCAACTACCT
>CAVKLS010000185.1:0-3824 GCA_963657025.1 bacterium
ACAAGCACAATACAACTGAAACAAACATACACAAAAATTTCTTCATAATTCATCCTCCTTTTATTTTTCGCATACATTGCGATTTGCGACTACAAAAAACAATCTTGTTCTTGCTACGATGAAAGAGATAGATTCTCATACTGATCATACGTGATGTTTATATATAGCCTTTCGTTTGTGATTTCAGCATATATACCCTGTGAGTTAAAGAAGATTACATCATTTTCGGTGGGAAGATATTGCCCAAATCTACTTGTAACTATTACACCATAAAACACATCGCTCTGGGTGCTAATTAATGCATAAAATAATGAAAAAGACACACTTTTCATGAAGAAGCATTAAGGTATTCAATTCTGCTTTATCATATTTTCACCTCCATCTAGATCAATATATCCGTCTGCTAAATCTTCCGTCCATACAATACTGTCTCCTCTTGGTTTTAGCGACATATCATGTGGTATTTTAAAAAGAATACACATAAAAACGCCAAATATCATTGCTATATAAACAGCTAGAGGAATCCATTTTTTATTGACCTTTACTCCGGGAGCTGCATTAATTATTCTAACATCCAATTTCTTTTTTGGTCTCACATCATTGACAAATGCAGAATTGGCGGTTTGGTCAAGCTCCAACTTGATTATGTTCTCTTCCTTCACACCCTCGGAGATCAGATGGTCATAAAAGAGCGTGAACAAAAGATACGACTTACCGCAGCGACGAATACCTGTAATGACCTTGACAAGTCCGTTGTGTTTTCTGTCTATCAATTCTTGTAGGTATTTAGTACGTTCTATTCTCATACAAGCTTCCTCTATTAGACATTTTTTTGATTATAAGATTTTTGTCCAATAGGATTATATCATATTTTTCGTTCAAAATCAAGACCCTCAGACGAATTAATTTTCAACTCCATAAAATCGGTTTTTCTTTCTCGGAAAGCGGGATTCACTCTGTATCCTCGATATTCAGCATTGTAATCTTATCCGCTCGACACCTGGTAACATTGCCATACTCCCATTGTATCCGATAACGTGATAATGATCCATGTCCCAAACATGTTCAGTTTGTCGCAACGAGAGAGTTCAGAATAGAGCGTCATATTCAAATATAGTTACGATTTTAACTGCAACCTCGACCCTTGATTATACTGCTCAGTGCAAATTCAAGCAACTGATGGACATCGACAAATAAAATTCTTCTATCCAAATGAATCTTGTAATAGTCCAAAACACACTTGGCGGAAATCTCTCTATTTCTGCGTCAAGCAAGGATCTTCGGCTCTCCGCAATCTGCGTGCGACCAAAGAAAACACTCACTCTGTTGATATCCACTTTCAGCGAAATGGAAGTTTGTAAAATCCGGTGAAGCGCACCAGAATATATCTTATTTTGCTTTACCTTTTAGTCCTTCAGCACTGCAATACATTTTTACCATTTCAAACGGCATTCTTCAGATAGGTAATAATTTCGTTCTTGCTTTTATCGTAAATTTGTTTGTCATACAGGTACTCGGTCATGTCTGCCAATTCCTTTGCGGAATACAAAGTCAAGTCGATTGTTGACACGATTCGTTTTGCCGTTTTCAAAAATCTTTCGCTACGCATATCGGAGATGTACTCACAACCAAGCAGATTACGTACTTTCTCCAACAAATCCATTTTTACCTCTTCTATTTAGCTCTCAGTTTTTCTTCATCTTGACGGAGGAAATCTAAGAATACTTGTTCCCTATCTTCTACCAATTTTTTTAGCTGAAGCAATCACTATTGTTCCCGCTTATCATTGTTTCCCGACCTCTTCTCGCTAAGGTTTCTTCGGATCAGATCCGGCGGTTTATGCCCTTTCATTGCCCCCTCCGCCGTGGGCGGAGAAGTCAGGTTGTTTCGCCTGCGGTTGTGTCGGTAACAGTCGTTCCGGTCGTAATATCCGGATTTGTGCTTTTGCTGGATGTCCCCCATTGATAGCCGAAATATACCGTCGCCGCCGAGGTCAGTTTAATCCTAAACACAAGCTCTTGTTCCGGTGCAAGCTGCGCGGTTATAAAGCGTTTTTCTCCAACCGTAACCTCGCCAAAACCCGTCGAAGCCGTGCCGACTGCAGTCAGAGTAACGGTATATTCCGTGTCCGCTTCTGCGGTAAATGCGCCATCGGAAAGCACAACGGACGTTTCACCCTG
Organism: bacterium; assembly: GCA_963657025.1. Taxonomy (GTDB): domain Bacteria; phylum Bacillota; class Clostridia; order Oscillospirales; family Acutalibacteraceae; genus SIG603. The sequence goes on from CAVKLS010000185.1 coordinate 2,181, forward strand.
CGTTACCGTCACTTCAATTGCGTAATTTGCGGCTTGTATTGAAGCGGTTTCGCTTGTCTGCGTGGAAGAAAACCACGCCCATGTTGCGCCGCACAACAGCAACAGACAAAGCAATATCCCCAGCACGGACGGCATCAGCATGGCAAAAAGCGGATCATGCGGCGATTCGTTTGCCTTTTCGCCTTTATTCCATTTTATTTTGAAGCTCGGGGCTTTTTGCATCTTCATAAAAGCCGTTCCTTTCCGATTTTTTATTCCAATCGCTATCATTTTTGCAGATTCGGGCAATCAAAAGATACAACGCTCGAATTTTCTCTTGTTTGTACCCTTTGATTGCCCCTCACCCCGAAGGGTGAGAGGACTTTATTGCTATGAATTATTCTGGAACAACGGTGTACCAAACATCGCCGTTCGCCTGTGTTTCGGAAACAACCTTATAGCCGTTGGCTACGAAGCTGGCATTGGTGGACTGCACAGCATCATCGCCTAAAGCAGGATTAAAATTTACGAAAGTGCCACCCTTAACAGTGATGGCGCCGGGGTTACTGTTGTTCAGGTTCAGAACATAATATTTGCCGTGATAGGAGTAATTGGTATAGAAGAAGCCGCCCTCGATAATAATGTTACCGCCTTGGCTGTAAATAACAGCGTTTCCATAACCATTAGCATCGCCGCCCACGGTGAAGGTACCGTCCTTGATCGTAACGGTTGCTCCGTCAGCAGCCGCAACACAAACATTACTGCCACCCTCGCCGCCGTCAAAAGTACCGTCCTCAATGGTAACATCCGCATTGGCACCGGTTGCCTTAACAGCAATTGCGCCCGGATCGGTTGCGATTATACCTGTGTCAATAGTCTGCTTACCAGTAAAGGTTTTTCCCGCTGCAATAACCTTGGCATATTTAGCTTTTACATCATACTGATTGTCATTGCTGTCATATTCATATGTGTACTGAGTAGCGACAACAGTGATAGAGATACCGTCAATGGAAAGATTCTGATACTCGTTTCCGGCGGTCTCTTTCATATGACCGGAAATGATCAGAGTGTGTGAAGCATTGGCTGCCAGCAACTTGTATTCGTCCGTTGTTCCGGTTACAGTGTCTTCGCCGACATCGTGTGTAATCGTCCAATCAATAGCCTCGTTGAGTTTAGCGTCGCCCTTAATACCGGTGATGATAACCTTGTATTTGAGTGCAAGGTTGCCCTTGTTGACAACACGGAGTTCGGGAAGCTCATAAGTACAACCCGGCTCCCAGAGAATTTCTTCAGCCGCTCTGTTGTCAGCGGTCTTGAAAGTAAGGGTCTTGCCTTCGGCAGATACCCAAGCAGTAGGATTACCTTCAGTGTCCCATGCGGTAGCCATTTCAAGAGCCACATCCAATGTACCTGCCTGAATGGTATTCACGGCGGTGCTTGCAGTGTCGGTGAACCACGCGAAGGTGGAGCCGACGAGCATTGATACGCAGAGTAGCATGGAAAGCAGACTCATTACCAATGCTTTTTTGGTTGAGAGTTTTGTCATGATAAAATCTCCTTTTGTTTATTTTTGCCGACGCATGGATAAAGAACATCTCCCGCATCGACTGAAAAGGAGATATTCTGCTTAAAGGGACACTGCCGCAGGGTCAGCTTTGGGCAGTA
>CAVKLS010000186.1:0-3807 GCA_963657025.1 bacterium
CTGTAACCCATTCTCCTGCAAAAATCAAAAAGCTGATTTCCACATTCAATTTCCTTGTCGTAATCGTCAAGATAAATGCAAGCATACATTCCGCTGTCGACAATCGAAATGTCGCCCTCATGCTCGAGAATACGCTTGTCGGAGAAAATGAAAGCTTTGTCCGCTATATAATTTCTCGATTCATAATTGTCTTTTTTAATTGATGTGCCGAGATTGTAGGAGTGCACCTGAGTAATACCCGCAGAATATAGCTTTCTTCTAAGCGACATAACAATTTCTTCATAGCAGTTGCGGTCGAAATCATAGAAGTTTACCTCACACGGGACAGACCAAATGTATCGTCTGTCTATGTATTCGAGTGAAATTGTACCCGTGTTTGGTGACTTGCGGTAACGCTCGATTTGCGCAATTGTCCTTTCAACGGCATCGTGCTGTTCCTTCAGCTTGCGCATTTGTTCGTGAAGCTGTTCGTTTTTCTGTGCCAAAATACTCTCAATGAGCGTCACGTCTTCTTTTTCAAGCACATTCTTGATTTCTACAAGACTCATGCCGAGTTCCTTCATATATATGATTATGTCAAGCCGTGCAGTTTGCTGGAGTGTGTAGTATCGGTAGCCTGTTTCCTTATCGGTGTAAGCCGGCTTCAGAAGTCCCTTTTTGTCATAAAGTCTCAGTGTTGGAATGCTAACGCCGTTAATCTCAGCCATTTTACCGATAGAAAGTAGTGAATTATCCATAAAAACACCTCAAAAGTCTAATCTGCAATTAGAGTTTAAAACATATAAACTGCGTTGTAAAGGGATTTTACAAAAGATAAATCGTATCGATATCAGAGTTTGAAAGTGAAGCAATGACAGAGAGTATAGAGATAATAAAAAGAGCATGCCGCATAAAAACGACATGCTCAATTCATTACTCAATTTTGATGATTATCTGTGAAACAGACCTTTCTTTACGTAAGGCTCGCTTGAAATACCCTTGAGCTCATAACCTGTTTCTTTGATTACGGCTTCAAGCTTTTCAGCGTCAAGCTCATTTTCGGAGATAACCTCAGAAGACTTTTTCTTGTGAGAGGACTTAACACTCTTAACGTCGAAATTCTTTCTGATGCACTCATTTACATGAGACTCGCACATTCCGCAAGCCATACCTTCAATATTAAGTATTGTTTTAACCATATAAAGCCTCGTTAAAATTACTTGTTAACCTTAACAGCGTGGTCAAATGTTGTTGCCTCTTTGTAAGGCTTAACAAGCTGAATAACCATGAGAACAATGAATACGAGAGAAACGATTGCTCCGATGATTGTAGCCATTGTAACATTTCCGGAAACAACAGAACCGATGTTGTAAACGATGAGAGCGATTACATAAGCGAATCCGCACTCATAGCCGATTGCAAACCAGAACCACTTTGTGTTGTTCATCTCTCTCTTGATAGCACCCATAGCTGCGAAGCAAGGAGCACAGAGGAGGTTGAAGATGAGGAAGGACATACCGGAAAGTGCTGTGAAGGAAGCACCCATTGTTGCGTAGACAGATGCGTCTCCGCCGCCGTAGAGGATACCGAGAGTACCAACGATGTTCTCCTTAGCAACAAGACCTGTGATAGCAGCAACAGTTGCCTGCCAGTTGCCCCAGCCGAGAGGAGCGAAGATCCAGCAGATTGCGTTACCGATTGTAGCAAGGATGGAGTTTGAAAGCTCGCTTTCCTCGAGCATTCTGAAGGAACCGTCTACAACGCCAAAGTAGGTTGTGAACCAAACGAGAATTGTAGAAAGCGTGATGATTGTACCAGCCTTCTTGATAAAGGACCAGCCACGCTCCCACATGCTTCTGAGAAGGTCGATGAATCTCGGGAGATGGTATGCAGGAAGCTCCATAACGAACGGAGCAGGATCGCCGGCAAACATCTTAGTCTTCTTAAGCATAAGACCAGAGATGATGATAGCTGCAAGACCGATGAAGTATGCGCCTGTGGAAACCCACGGAGAACCGCCGAAGATTGCACCTGCAATCATAGCGATGAACGGAGACTTAGCACCGCAAGGAATAAATGTTGTGGTCATAACTGTCATACGACGGTCACGCTCACTCTCGATTGTTCTTGAAGCCATGATACCGGGGATACCACAACCAGTACCAACGAGAATCGGAATGAAGGACTTACCGGAAAGACCGAACTTTCTGAATACACGGTCGAGAACGAAAGCAACACGAGCCATGTAACCGCAAGCCTCAACAAATGCGAGGAGGAAGAAGAGAACGAGCATCTGAGGAACGAATCCGAGGACCGCACCGACACCGGCTACGATACCGTCAAGGATAAGACCTGAGAGCCAATCTGCACAGTTAAGAGAATCGAGAAGGTTTCCGAGAAGTGTAGGAATACCAGGGATATAAATGCCGTAAGCTGCAGGATCCGGAGCCTCGAAGCCGTCTTCTCTTGACTCGAAGTAGGAGAGAGCCTCTGTGTAGCTCATGGAAACAGTTGTTTCTGCGTCCTCATCGCTGAGGTCGGAAGGAACTTCGCTGTAGTAAGCTGTGAAATCTGTATCCTCGAGAGTCTCCTCGTCGGAAACAGTGATTGTAGCTGTTTCGCTTTCAGGCTTGAGAGCCTTAGCCTCTGCAAGAGTTGCAGCTGCATCGAAATCATCAGCCTCTGTATCAAACTCAATGCCAAAAGCATTCAAAGCTTCCTGAGCCTGAGTGTATTCGTCGTTAGCGTCTTCATAATCGGATGTGCCGATACCGAAGAGGTGCCAGCCGTCACCGAAGAGACCGTCGTTTGCCCAGTCAGTAGCGGAAGCACCGACTGTAACCATTGCTATGTAGTAGATGCAGAACATAACAACTGCGAAAATCGGAAGACCGAGCCATCTGTTTGTAACAACCTTATCAATCTTATCGGAAACTGTAAGCTTGCCTGCGCTTGCTTTCTTATAGCAACCCTTGATGATTGATGCGATGTAGACATATCTCTCGTTTGTGATGATTGACTCGGCGTCATCATCAAGCTCCTTTTCAGCTGCCTTAATGTCAGCCTCGATGTGAGCCATAACGTCACTCTTGATGTTGAGCTGCTCAAGAACCTTTGAGTCTCTCTCAAAAATCTTGATAGCGTACCATCTCTGCTGCTCTTCCGGCATAGAGTGAAGAACTGCTTCCTCGATGTGAGCGATAGCGTGCTCGACAGGGCCGGAGAATGTGTGCTGAGGAACTGTCTTTGTGTTCTTAGCGGCATCAATAGCAGCTTCTGCAGCCTCCATGATTCCTGTACCCTTAAGAGCGGAAATCTCGACAACCTTGCAGCCGAGCTCTCTTGAAAGCTCCTTAGTGTTAATCTTGTCGCCGTTCTTGTTGACAACGTCCATCATGTTGACAGCGCAAACAACAGGAATACCAAGCTCAACAAGCTGAGTTGTGAGGTAGAGGTTTCTCTCGAGGTTGGTACCGTCGATTATGTTAAGAATCGCATCCGGTCTCTCTGCAATGAGGTAGTTTCTTGCGACAACCTCCTCGAGTGTGTAAGGTGAAAGTGAGTAGATACCCGGAAGGTCAGTAATGATGACTCCCTGATGCTTCTTAAGCTTACCTTCCTTCTTCTCTACGGTAACCCCCGGCCAGTTACCAACGAACTGGTTGGAACCTGTGAGGGCGTTGAACAGTGTGGTTTTACCACAGTTCGGGTTACCCGCAAGGGCAATTCTAAGATCCATATTTAATTTTCCTTTCCAAGACATTTTACTGTCCAAATTAACATTTTCATTGTCAAAGCTTACGCTAACCGCAGTAAATGAAGACTAAT
>CAVKLS010000187.1:0-3805 GCA_963657025.1 bacterium
GAAAAGAATATTTTCTTTTCATATATGGACGATATAATCTAACCATAAACTTCAAAGAAAGCTGTAAGGTGTGCGAACGATATGCACTAGCGGTTTTCCGACGGAAAACAGTAGGTTCGCTTATTTACTTTGAGTTTTACTTAATTAACTGCCCAAGCCGTCAGGCGGTGGCAGACAAACTACAACATGTCGGTAAATCTTTTGATGTAGACATTTTCATGATTTAGATTACGAGGCATTTAATATATTCTTTTCTTTCATTTTTACTCCTCAATTTAACAGTAAGAAGGCAAAAAGCTCGGTGAAAACCGAGCTTTTTGTTCGCTTATTCAGTTTTTTGTAAATTGAAACCAGTTGTCGGCATCGACTTCGCCGAATCTTACCCCTATTTCCTCGTTCGGGCTATCCTCCGCAAAGCGGCGAACCTCTTTCCAACTAAGCTCCTCAGCCGTGTAAACCGCCCTGTCCCTTAGTGTGGCTGTGTTTTTCTCGCACAAATACGGCGTGCCGTCTCTCGAGTCCACTACAACCATTCTCGTCTTGCCGAATCCGCTTGACTCAAGCGAAAACAAAGGCTTGCCGTATTTTTTAACCCAAGCGGCATAGGGCTTCATCTCGCCGTTTCTGCGTTTTCTCTCCAGATATCTCAGAGTAAAAACAATATCAACATAGAGCACTAAGCTTATAAGGAACGACATAAACGACATTCCGAAAGAAAATCGCAAAAGCAAGCCTGTCGAAATGCAAAGCACAAGGCTTAGAAGCGTTATTAAAATTCCGATTAACGATAGCTTTCTGCCCTGCTTTCTTGTTTTTACGCAGTTAAGAAACGCATATATATTTACGGCGGCAGCCGCAAGCAAATTTACTATAGAAGCCATTGACGTCAGCGAAAGACACACTCCCACAAGAGCAAACACGCTGAAGCCGTATCTTGTTTTTCTTACATTCAAAGCACTGCCTCCAATACCTGTTTTCGATATTTTATCAAATAATATGCTTTCTTTCAAGACTTGCGTCTTGCAGTAAAATGCTCTTGCATACCTGAGCCTTGTGTGCGATAATATTTTTCATAACAAAAACAATCGGAGGAAAGTATGAGAACCCTGGTAAGAACGGTAAACGAGTGGGACGCACCCACAATGCTTAAAATATACGATAATTACATAAACACAAACACCTGTACTGACACGACTCTTCCGACCATTGCGGAATTTGTCAAGCGAATCGATAAATACACCTACGGTTTCGGCTGGTTACTCAGTGAAATCGACTCCGAAACAGCTGGATTTTGCGTGCTGAGCGAAAACAGCTACAATCCAAAGGATATGTTTTCTGCCGAGATTAAGCTTTGGGTAAAGCCGAGTCTCATGCGAAGAGGCGTCGGTGACTCGCTTTATCACATGATGTTCGGACTTATGGAGCTTGGCGACAAGCGCAAGGTTTATGCCAGAATAAATCTTCCGAACAGCGACGCCGTCGCTTTCCACAAGCACTGGGGGTTTAGCGAGGTGGAAACCGTAAAGGGCGGATTTGAGAAAAACGGCGACAAATACGATGTTCTCGTCATGGAGAGAGATTTAGTGCCATCCAAACCCGATGCAATTAAGCCGATTAAACCGATTATCGTCAAGCTCGACAAGCCCTCGGAGTTCCGAAAGCTTCAGCTCGAGGCAGGCGATTTAATCAAACCGATATGCTAACCCAAAGGAACAGCCGCCGCTGTTCCTTTTTTTGCACAAATTTGCGCTAAAAACAGAAGAAGTCGGCAAGCATTAAGCTGTCGGCTTCTTCTGAATTTAATTATTAAGGAGAGAGATATTATCAAAATCAAATCGCATCAATTTTTCAAATGCCTCTGCCGCTTTATCACTTCTTAGCGTCTGCGATAACCTTCTGAGCAACGTTTTCGGGAGCCTGCTCATATCTTACAAACGAGAATGTGTAAGAGCCTCTGCCCTGAGTTACCTGACGGACATAGGTTGTGAAATCATGCATCTCTGCAACAGGTACTTCAGCCTGAATTTCCTGCTTGCCGTCACTTGTGACGTCCATACCGAGGACACGTCCTCTTCTCTTTGTGACCTCACCCATGATGTCACCCATGTTATCGGACGGAACAATTGCCTTCAATTCGCCGATTGGCTCGAGGATAACGGGATCTGCCTTTGGCATACCTGCCTTGTAAGCCTCTGCGGCTGCAAGCTTGAAGCTCATTTCCGAAGAATCTACAGGGTGATAAGATCCGTCATAAAGAACTGCACTGAGTCCGACTACAGGATAGCCTGCAAGAGGTCCCTTCTCAACGCACTCCTGAAGTCCCTTTTCGACTGCCGGGAAGAATCCCTTAGGAACGGAACCGCCGACAACTCTCTCGCCGAAGACAAGTCCCTCTGCGTCGCATGGGCTGAACTCAATCCAAACATCACCGAACTGACCGTGACCGCCCGTCTGCTTCTTGTATCTTCCCTGAACCTCAACCTTCTTGCGGATAGTCTCTCTGTAAGCTACCTGCGGCTTGGTGAGAGTTATCTCTGTGCCAAACTTAGACTTAAGCTTTGAAACAACAACATCGAGATGCTGCTCGCCGAGACCCGAAAGAATCATCTGATGAGTTTCGTTATTTGTCTCAAACTTGATTGTCGGATCTTCCTCGCAAAGTCTCAGAATTCCCTGAGCTATCTTCTCCTCATCGCCCTTGTCCTTCGGGACAATTGCCATGGAGAGTGTAGGCGTCGGATAATCGACTCCCTCAAGGGTTACCTTTCTTATAGGTGAGCAAAGTGTATCGCCTGTGTTTGTGCCGGAAAGCTTCGGAATTGCTCCGATGTCTCCCGCACCTATATATTTAACCTCGGTCTGCTTCTTACCGACCATTGTGACGACCTTATTGATTCTCTCAGCCGCACCCGTGCGCATATTGACAATCTGAGTATCCTGACCGATTTTACCGGAAACGACCTTGATGAAGGAAAGCTTTCCGATAAACGGGTCTGCGATAGTCTTGAATACGACAGCAGCCGCAGCAGCGTCCTCGTTCACCTGTAACTCGACAGGATTTCCGTCAGGATCGACAGCAACCTCGGAAGCCTTGTCAGCCGCACTCGGTGCAAGCCATGCAAGACCGTCCATAAACTGCTCCATGCCTCTCATAAGCATAGCGTCACCGCAGAAAACAGGAATGATTGTTCCGTTCTTGACGCCCTTGCTTACGCCGACGATGACCTCCTCGGGAGTGAATTCCTCACCGCTGAAGTACTTCTCGAACAATTCGTCATCAGTCTCTGCAACAGCCTCATAGATAGCTGTTCTGAGTCCCTCAAGTCTTGTTCCCATATCGGGCATGTTAACAAGCTGTGGCTTGCCCTGAGAATAATCGTAGCAGCGATACTCGAGCATATTTATATATTTATCGGCTTTTCCGTCCTCAAAGAAAGGAACGACAACAGGACAAACCTGTGGGCCGAATGTGTTTTTCAATTCCTCGAAAACTCCGTAGAAGTCAGAGCCCTCGTCACAAAGTCCGTTGACAAAGATAATCTTTGCAAGACCTCTCTTGTTTGCGGCAGCCATTGCCTTTTCTGCACCTACGGTTACTCCGCTCTTTCCTGCTATAACAACGAGTGCCGTGTCGGCAGCTCTCATGGTTTCGCAAAGTCCGCCCTCAAAATCAAAAAGTCCGGGTGCGTCAAGAAGATTGATTTTCTTATTTTTCCACTCAAACGGTGCAACCGCAGCGGAAACAGATGTTTTTCTCTTGATCTCCTCGGGGTCGTTATCGAGGACTGTGTTTCCATCGGCTATC
>CAVKLS010000188.1:0-3794 GCA_963657025.1 bacterium
CTTCTGGGCAGATGAAAGCCCTTCGATTTTCTTTTTGAGCTCGTCTGTCGACAGACTGAAAATTTCGTCAAAGCTTTCAATCGGGATAGCGTTCTTGTAATACTGCTTGACTCCCAGATACTCGATTATCCAGTCTTCGTCAAACATAAACCAGTTGTTGATAAAGAACTTTTTGTAAGCATTCTTTGCGCTGACAAGCTCTCTCAGCTCAACCTCTTGCGCCGCTCCGAATTCGTCCCAGACATATGTTTCACCTGTCTTTCGGCTCTTGTAGACAAGCTGTCCGTGAAAGCCGTTTTTGACAAGCACATATTCCGATGTGTCAACATCTTTTGGGACAATTGCTTTGGCGGCGGTTGACTTTGTTTTTCTCGTGCTCTTTTTCGGTTGAGATACCGCCTCGGTGATATTAGTCTCTTCCATAATTATCCTTTCGTTCGTAATATTTTACTGACGGGTGGTTAAACCCGTCAGTGTATTTCATTTAAACAATCTCGTAGCGTCCGATACCCGTGTTACCGCCTGCAAGAACAATACCTGTTCCATACTTAACGCCGTAGAGGTACTCCTGAGTGAAGTCGGCATTATCCAACGGGTCGCCCATAAGAACAATCGGGTCGCCCTCGTAAACTACCTTTAAAGGCTTGTCATCGCCCGCAACGATTGTAATCATATTATCGTCGAGGACAAATTCTGTAGAGCCAACCTTATGTCTCTGAGGAGCGGCTACAACAGGTGTTCCGTAGAACTTTCCGACATAACCCATATTGTGAAGCTCATCCTTAGCGGAGTCGCTGACAATGCTCTCCTTTACGCTTCTGAGAGCCTTCTTTGTGCCGATGATTGTTGCGGTCTTTCCGCCTGCGGCAGCTTCGACATGAGAAACGAGGTCGAGAAGTGTGTCCTCGTCATACGCACCCGCTGTCGGGAAGTAAGTTGTACCGCCGAACTCTGCGGCTGTCGCACCTGTCCAGAGAGCATAAATGTCGTTGAGCAGCTTCTGGTTAAAGGACTCTGCAACCTTGTTAATCATTGTGTTGAAGTCTACACGACCTGAGAGAACTCTGTTCATCTCCTCGTAAATTCTCACAACCTTCATGCTTGTGGGAATGACAGCCTCGCTTGTGCCGTTCAATCTCTGTCTGCGAATGCCGTATGTGCCGTCAGCCGCATCGGAGACTACGAAAAGATTGTTGTCCTCAACATAGAAAACGGGGGAGTCGCCCTCTGCTACATTTCTGAAGTCGACAAGACTGTTGAAATACTCGTCGCCCTGAAGTCCCTGTACGACAGTTGCGTCAAGAATAGTCTCGATAAGTGTGAATAAACCGCTGCACTTGCCGTCTCTGATGTCTCTGTAATCAAGAGCGGTCTTGCCGTTGTTTGCGTTAATGAGTGCCTCTCTTAAGATTTCCTGAGACTGAGCCACGGAATACTTCTGCACACAACCCTTATGGGCGTCTACGGCAAGCTTTACGATATCGTTCATTTCAGCCATAGTTGTTATACCTCCTTAGTCTACCTTGATTACATAGTATGTGTATCTGCCTGAAATCTCTGTCGCAATGAGAGTTCCGACAACTGTTGCACCTGTTGCAGCCTTGACAGCGTTCAACTTAGTGCCCTTGGCAAGCTCAACCTTGTTGCCGACGGTGAGCTCTCCTGTGAGAGCCTCTTTTGTTACGGAGAATGTGTCGCCGTGGTGAAGTCGATAGCCTCGAAGATTGTCGCCAGCCTCGTTGACGAACTCATAAAGGTTCTTCTTTCTCTCGTCATACATAACCTCGACTGTTGCAACAAGAGCAACATCGGTTATCGCTGTGTCTGTGGCAACATCTGTGCCCTCATAAATTTCTCTCTGAGAATCGAGAAGAGAACCAACCTTGAGAACATTGCCGTTGTCAATCTCTGCGGCGTTCTTTCCGTCTTCTCCCATATATCTCAGTGATACAAGCTGACTGCGTACATCTGTACCTGTCATGTTGTCTGTTCTGACAACCGCATGTGTAACTGCGTTTGTAGCCATAATTACCTCCTGTTAGTTGTTTGAATATTTGATGAATAATCCGCCGTAAGGCTCGGGATTTAAATCGGACTTTTCTACCATAAGCTTCGGGGATGCGCCCTTTGCCGAAAAGCTTAAAGCTTCCTGATTTCTTCCTCTTAGGGCAAAGCACTTTTCTTCGAGTGTCTCTGTGTCAAGATTTTCGCAATCTTTCTTTAAAGCCTCAAATGCTTCGATGCCGTTTAAGTCCTCAAAGCGTGAGAAAATCTCTTCTCTTTCTTTTTTCGCTTTCTCCGCTTCGGCGTCAGACTTGAACTTTCTCAGCTCGTCAAGCTCCGCTTTCTCTGCGTTCGACTTTTCTTCTGCCTCGGAAAATTTTGCCTCAAGCTCGGCTTTGTCCTCTGTTAACTTCTTTATTGTTTCTCCCATCTGAGAGAAGAGAGGTGAGAGGGGCTTGCTTTCTGCTCCTTCAAAATCTGCGATGATAAACTTCTTTCTCTTCTTGCTCTCAAAGTCGATAAGAACAGCGTCTCCGTTTAAAGAGTACGAGAAGCCGTAAAGAAGCCAGTCGAGAGTATCAAGGCAATAAACCTCGCTTACTTCCGTATCGCAGTCCATATAATCATAACGGGGAGCGTCGCCCCAGTCGTGAGAAACTATGTCCTTGTCGAGCTCTCTTCTGATTTCCTTGACTAAATTTTCCACAAGAGAAAAATCTTTCTTTTCATTTTTGCTCATCTTGTTAATTCCTCCTTTCGTTTGGAATGTGTTTAAACTGAAACTTTTGATTGTTTCCTTTAAATCCTGCATCATATCCGACATCTGATTTTTGAAGCTGAAGACTTCAAGGCTCGACGACTCAAAGCACGGGGTCACCCCAATAAGAGCGAAAGCGTTGAACTCAAAATCGTCTATTTGGTAAATTCCGTCTGAGAGCTTTCCGCTTTTGACGGTTATCTCCATAGAGTGAGCCGATATGCCGTCACGCTTTATCTTGTCGTAGGCTTCCTGCCTCTTCCAAAGCAGTACATCGGCGCAAAGATACTCGTGAGTTTCACCGTCTTCCTCTTTTATCTCCTCAAACCACACACCAGCCGACTCGGGGATTACTCCGACTGGTGTCGTCAGATTGACAATCTTCGGGCTTCCGTCCTCGGAGTGTACAAGCTCCATATCGTGTCCGCCGAGCGTGTCTGTCTCTCTGTCATAATTGCACACGACGGGACAGTTGAAGAGAGTGGGTATGCTTCTCTCGATTGTTTCTTTGGACAGGTAAGAGCCGTTCTTGTTTTTGCCTGCGTAGCAAATTCTCAGTACGCCTTTGTCAAAGGAAGAATTGAGAGCCGCAATATCGGATATTTCGGATGCATATGTCAGAGTTATTTTTTCAGACATTTTGCCTCCTAAAATGTGAGTGTGTCAGAAGGAATTGCTTCAACAGTCTTTTTGTCAAAGCTTAATTTTGCCTGATTTTCAAATACGAATATACCGCATTCTATATCAGATTTAATCAAACTATAACCAAGCTTCAGAAGCTCATCCCTTTCGTTCTCGCTGAATACATACAAAAATTTACTCATGTTGCTCCTATTCGTTTTCTCGGTTTACTTCTCTGCTGTCGGATACCTCTCCTATGTCCTTTGTGGGAGCACCGCCCTCGTCTGTGGCGGCTTCACTTTCCAAATCGCCCGAGCTCATCTGCGTGGAGCTTTGTATCGGACGGAACAAATCCTGAAGTCCGAGAATGCTTCCCTCTAAGTAGCTCATAGAGTCAAGCTCAGCCTGTCCC
>CAVKLS010000189.1:0-3778 GCA_963657025.1 bacterium
CGATATAGCAGAACCCACAAGACAGATTATTGCCGACTCAAGCAGCATGGTTAAAAATATGCTTCCCTTTGATACGCCAAGCGAACAATTTATTGCTATCTCCCCTCTTCTTGACTGCATGAGAAGATACGAGGCAAGAAACGCAATAAGCACTACTGCAATGAAAATCGGATAATAGAGCGTATTTAGCATACCGATATTTTTAATCAGCGGCTCACTTATTCTTATATAAACTCCGTCCGTTATTATGCACGAGTTTCCCCACTGTGCGGTTGAGCTTGTTTTTCTTTGGCACTCAACCATTTTTATATCCTCTAAAAGTGCGATTAAATCGTTAAGGTCTTCGGGGTCGTTGACCTTAAATTCCGCACTTGTCGGCCAAGTGTGATAATTCTGCTCCTCAGCCATATTTCTGAGAGTTTGGAAAGACGTGATAAATCCGATTCCGCTCGGAATTTTCTCACTCTCTATACTCTTGAAGCTGCCGACAACCTTAAAGGTATGCTCACCCGAGTAATACGATGCGCCGTTCTCACGTTTTGTATAGAATGTCTTTGTAAATTCGTCACCGAGCTTCAGGTTTTCCTCACGCATCATGTCTTCGCTTACAACGCATAGATAATCGTCACCCGAGAAAACACTTCCGTCGTAACCGTCGAGATATTCAATCTCGTCTTCGCCGAAAATACTGTCGTTAGTCACTCCCGAAGCCACGCCCATAACCGATATTTGGGAGCTTCTGAGGCGCACATGAGAGACATTTTCATCAAAATAGAGCGCACCTGTAACATATATCACGGGTGTTACATAACCGCTCTGCTCAATTTTATCAAGTCTGTTCGTATCAATTATCAGTCCCGTTGTCTGAGTTCCCGATATATTGCAAAGCTTCAAATCAATATCTATGTTTTCTGTCAGCTCCCGAAGCTCTGTCTCCTGTTTTCCGAGAAATCCAGAATAAATCACGAGAAACGCCGACAAAACCACAACCACGACAAACGCTATGACGCTCTTGCCCTTGTTACGGGTGATATTTCTGAACACATTTTCAAATATAAACATATCACTCACCCGCTTTCTGCAAAAGCTTCATCGGCTCTGTCGTTACAATCTTATAAGCCGCACCGCCTGAAATCAACAGCGAAACCGCCAGTATGCAAGCCGCCGAAAGTGCAAACGGCTTGGGGTCAAAGCTGTAATCAGCCGTGTACTCGTATCCGCCGTTGGAAACCTTGACGTCACTGTAAAGTCTGCTTATGCTCGACTGCTGTGCCGAATTATAAGCCGCCTCGGAAATTTTATCGACCGACAAAGCACCAGCAACGCTTCCGACTGCCGTTCCCATAATCACAACGAGCATAACGCTCAGGATAAGTCTTGCCGCACTTTTTCTTATTCCCGTTCCCAGTGAAATACTGATTGCCGCCTCGCTCTTTTTTCTGACAATCTGCAAGAACGAGAAAAGTATCAGTATGCTCAGTGCACTCACCGCACCGCTGACCAGAAGTATCACGGAAATTCTGAGAACCGATTTTGTTCCCTTGGCTATGTTTGTATATCCCATATCGTCAAATTCGACATCGAGATTATCAAGTCCCAGGGCGTCAAATTCCGTCAAAAAGCTGTCTATCGAGCCGTTTTCTATGACAAATGAGCAAGTCTCGTGAGAAAGCACACTGCCCTGAAGCACCGGATAGCTTTCCAAATCAACCGAATTAAGCGGAATTATTACTGCCTCGTCAGGCATATAATACTCTGAATCTATTCTTTCCTGCTCCTGATTTTTCGAGTAATAAATACCGACTATCTCATATTCCTCGCCCTCAGTCTCTTCGTATCCGTCGGACGGATAAAGGTCGTTCGTCCAAACTCCCCTCTGAGAATAGGAAACAAGCATCGGCTTTTCACAATAATATCTGGAATACGGAGAAATCGTGATTTTATCACCAATCGTGACGTAGTTTCCGTCACCGTTCTGGTTTGTGGTTTCGCTGATCATGCAGACCTTTGCGCCGCTCGCATATTCCTCATCGGTTATTGCTCTTCCCTGAACTATGACAGCCTCGCTCTCGTCAAATGCCTGATATGTATCAAGACTTTGGACCGGCATTACCGCAAATGTGTTATCGTCCGTCATAAATTTAAGGCTGTCGATTATATTCTGATACTTCTTGCCAAGCTCTGTCTCGAAGAAATCATCGGAATATTCGGCTACCGAAGGAAGCTGTTCGGTTTCTGTACTGTATTCATCCGCACTCACGGAAAGATAGGGCGTCTGAGCGAAAAGTGAAACATTAGCTGAACCCGTGCCTGACTCACTCGTCTCCGAGAACCAACCAACATAAAGCTGACCTTCCTTTAACTCGGTAGGTTCCTCGCCGTTTAGTCCCTCGTAGCTCATAAGTATCAGCTTCTTGTAGGTAAAGTCAGCGTACTTATTGCCGTAGAGTATATCCACTATCTCTATTCTGTTTTGCTCCACATTATATTCTCCGCTGTCTATCTGCTCGTCCGTCGGAACAAGAATGAAATCTCTCGTCGGCTTAAATACGACAAGCGTGCGAAGATACTTATTGTACTGGGCATTGTTGCTTGTCTTAATCGAATTTTCTGTGCCCGACCTGTACATATGCGACAGAAGCACTGGCATATGCTCTGGAGACTGAAGATATTGGAGTCCCGACAAGCTTTCGAGCTTTACGGGGGCAGAATAATATGCCTCCTCATAGGTATCCGTTCCGTCCACGACCGTTCGTGTGGAATCGGGGTTTTGTCCGATTGTTCCCACGGTCACGAAATTCGAGTCGATTTCGTCCAAAATGCTAAGGCTCTGCGAGCAAAGCTGAACGCCGACCGAAAGAAGCACAACCGCAAGCGCAATCAAAACAATGAAGAGAACCGTCCGCACGGGGGTTCTCACAAGCTGTTTGCAAACAAATTTCAAGTTATCACCTTTTTTGCTGTAGTGTAAATTAATCTGATAAGATTTTATCAACTCTAATTATTGTATTACCGCAATATTGAGTAGTCAACAAAAAATCCGCCGAGATTTTTCAATCTCGACGGATTAAATTCAGTTTATTCTAATGAAATCAGAAGTTTCCGTTGGTTAAGTCGTCAACGATAAGTGTTCTCGGAGAATTATCGTTTGCCTTCGGAGCTGCTGCAGGCTGTGCTGCAGGTGCCGCTGCTTCGGGCTGCGGATTATTTCTCTGCTCCCAGAACTTGAGGTAAACCTGCGGGAAGAGTGCATAGGAGAGGACATCCTCTTCGCACTTTGCCTTGTCGCCAACCTCTGCTCTGATCTTGTCGAGCTCCGGCTCGAGGAGGTCTGCAGGACGGCATGTGATAACCTCGTCATCACCGATGCACTTCTTGCGAACTTCTTCGTTTACCTTTCCGGGAAGCTGACCGTACTCACCGCGAAGGATACCCTTGGACTCCTTCGGAACAAGCTTGTATCTCTCGCCCATGATGACGTTCATAACAGCCTGAGTACCGACAATCTGAGAGGACGGTGTAACGAGTGGAGGATAACCGAAGTCCTCACGAACCTTCGGAACCTCAGCGAGTGCCTCATAGTACTTATCTTCCTTACCAGCCTGCTTGAGCTGAGAAACGAGGTTTGAGAGCATTCCGCCCGGTACCTGATAAAGAAGTGTGTTTGTATCAACATGAAGAACCTTCGGGTTAACGTTAAGTCTGTCTGCAACACCTCTGAAGTGAGCTGCAACGTCGGAGAGCTTAGCGAGATCAAGACCTGTATCACGGCTTGTAC
>CAVKLS010000190.1:0-3776 GCA_963657025.1 bacterium
CGGCTTATGCTTACGGTCACGGTGACGCAGTTCTCATGGGCGGAAGATACGATAATCTGCTCAGTGAATTCAACGCTCCGATGCCCGCAGTCGGATTCGGCGTCGATGTGGACGCTCTCACGGCTATTGCACTCGGTTCAAAGAAAATAACCCTGCAGAAGAGTGATGTGCTCGTCCACGGTGACGACGGCTATGAGGTTGAGGCTCAGATTAAATTAAACGAGCTTACAAGTCAGGGATTCAAATGCGAAAGCTCCGTTTTCTCAACCCGTGAGGAAGCTCGGCTTTATGCAGAGGAAAAGGGAATCAAAAAGGTCATCTATATCGGAAAGGAAACGCTTGAGTAATGAAACCACTGAGAATAGCCCTCACCAAGGGCAGACTTGAAAAAGATACGGTGAATGCACTTGAGAAAATCGGTCTTGACTGCTCGAATGTCCGTGATAAGGGAAGAAAACTGATTCTTCCTGTAGGAAACGGTGAAATAGAGGTCGTCCTCTCTAAGGCGGCGGACGTTATCACATATGTTGAAAACGGCGTATGTGATTTGGGAGTTGTCGGCAAGGACACCATCATGGAGAACGGAAGTCATTTTTACGAGATTCTGGATCTCGGCTTCGGCAGATGCAAATTCGCACTCGCATGCAAAAAGGGAGTTGATTTCTACGAGGGATATTCCTCCAAGGTAATCGCTTCCAAATATCCGAATGTCGCAAAGAAATACTTCGAGTCAAGAGGTATGGATATACGCGTCATAAAAATCGAGGGCTCGGTAGAGCTTGCACCGCTCCTCGGCTTATCGGACGGTATTGTTGATATAGTGGAGACGGGAACGACGCTCAGAGAAAACGGCCTTGAAGTTAAGGAGTTTATATCAGATATTTCGGCAAGACTGATTTGCAATTCGGCAAGTCTTAAGCTCAGAAAAAAGGAAATTGAAGATCTTGCGGCAAGACTTGAGTCGGTAATTTGAGATAATTCGTTTTTTTATTTCTAATTTCGTATTTTTATTCAAATAAAAAGCATATTTTCGTGATTTTACTTTTATTTATACGGCGGATATGATAAAATCTGTCTAAAGAGGAAAGGAAGATGCACCATGATCAGAATTAAGAAGGGCGACAGAGCCACTTGCGAGGAGTTTATCGCAGAGCTCAAGTCGAGAGTTAAGGATAACGATAAAAAGGTAGAGGAGAGCGTTTCTGCTATTATTGCCGAGGTTAAGGCAAGAGGTGACGAGGCGGTGAAAGAATTCTCGCTCAAATTTGACGGCTGGGTACCCGAAAAGACTCAGCTTTCGAGCGATGACCTTAAAGAGTATGTCGAGAAGTGCGACCCTGATTTTATTGCAGCTCTTGAGAGAGCGGCGGCAAACATCAGAGATTTCCACGCACGCCAGAAGCAGCAGTCGAGAATAGACACCTATCCCACGGGAGTTATCATGGGTCAGAGAGTCAGAGGACTTCACAGAGTAGGCGTGTATGTTCCGGGCGGCACGGCAAGCTATCCTTCGTCCGTTCTTATGAATATCATTCCGGCTAAAATTGCCGGATGCGGCGAAATCATCATGGCTACCCCTCCGGGACTTGGCGGAAAGCTGAACCGGGAGGTTCTGGCGGCGGCTTATATCGCAGGAGTTGACAAGGTTTTCCTTATGGGCGGTGCTCAGGCAGTTGCCGCACTTGCATTCGGTACCGAAACCGTTCCGAAGGTCGATAAGATAGTTGGCCCGGGAAATATATTCGTTGCTGTGGCAAAGAAACAGCTTTACGGTACGGTTGATATAGATATGATAGCAGGCCCGAGTGAGATTTTAATCATTGCCGACAGCAGTGCCGATCCAAAATATCTCGGCGCAGACCTTATGAGTCAGGCGGAACACGACAGAATGGCGTCGGCTATTCTCATCACACCCGATGAAGAGCTTGCAAAGAAGACGAGCGAAGAAATCGAGCGCCAGATGCAGTATCTCTCGAGAAAAGATATTATCCGTGAGTCTATCGATAATTTCGGTGCTATTATCGTATGCGAAAATATAAACGAGGCAGTGGACTTTGCAAACGAGCTTGCACCCGAGCACCTTGAGGTTTGCTGTGAGAATCCTATGGAGTATATCGGCAAGCTTGACAATGCGGGCTCTGTGTTCCTCGGTCACTATTCACCAGAGCCGCTGGGCGATTATTATGCGGGTCCGAACCACGTTCTTCCCACAAGCGGAACGGCAAGATTTTTCTCGCCGCTTTCCGTCGATAATTTCATCAAGAAATCGAGCTTCATTTATTACACAAAGGACGAGCTTAACAAAGCGTCGGCTGATATTATCAAGCTTGCAAAGAGCGAGCACCTCACGGCTCATGCCAACTCGATAGAAGTACGAGTAGAGGACATGAACAGCTGATTGCAAATAAAGAGCAAGTAAGAAGGAATAGGTATAGTAATATGTACGAATTAAACGAGAAGATAAGAGATCTTCGCCCTTACGATCCGAGCAAGAACGAATACAGCATTAAGCTTGACTCAAACGAGAGCTTTTTGCGTGTTCCCGAGTATGTGCTCGGTGAGGCAATGAGAAAGCTTGAGAGCCTTCAATATAACCGTTATCCCGATCCGACAGCCGACGCACTTTGTGCGGCTTACGCAAATTACTACGGACTTAACACAGAGAATGTTGCCGCTGGCAACGGTTCTGACGAGTTAATCAACATTATTTGCGGCGGATTTCTGATGTCGGGAGAGAAATATGCGGTTTTTGCATATGATTTCTCTATGTATAATTTCTACGCTCATCTGGCTGGAGCAGAGGCTGTTGTTATTCCTCAGAACTCCGATTACACCGTGGATGTCGATAAGGTTATCTCCGTTTGCCGGAACGAAAAGGTAAGAATGCTCATTTTCTCAAATCCGTGCAATCCCACATCAATCGGAATTAACAAGGACGAAGTGAGAAGAATCATTACCTCACTGCCCGATACGCTTGTTGTTCTCGATGAAGCTTACATGGACTTCTGGAATCAGTCACTTCTTGACGAGGTGAACGATTACGATAATCTTATTATCCTCAAGACTCTCTCCAAGGCATTCGGACTTGCGGGACTTCGGTGCGGATTTGCTGTCGCAAACAAGCGATTGACTGATATTATCAAGGCAATCAAATCTCCGTTTAATGTGAACAGCCTGACTCAGGCATTCGGAGCGGTGGTTCTTAAGCATAAGGCTGAGAGCAAGTGCGCCTTCCGCCAGATTATTCAGTCAACAGCGGAGCTTCAGGAGGCTTTTGATAAGCTCAGTGAGAAGTATCCCGGTGCTATGACTGTTCTTAAGAGCAACACAAACTTCATCACGATTAAGATGAACAATGCCGCTGACGCATTCCTTTACCTAAAGGAGCAGGGAATCATAATCAGATACTTCGGTGCGTTCATAAGAATAACAGCCGGCAACCGTTCCGAGAATGCTCAGCTTATTAAATTCTTCGAGAATTTTCTTGAAGAAAACAAGGAGTGATTTCATGCAGAGAACATCTGAAATTACCAGAAACACCAAAGAAACCCAAATTTCACTATCGCTCGATATGGATGGCGGCGAGGTAGATATTTCAACGGGAATCGGATTTTTTGACCATATGCTCGGTGCATTTGCTCATCACGGCGGATTCGGTCTTAAGCTGAAGACTGTCGGCGATCTCGAGGTCGATTGCCACCACACAATCGAGGATACGGGAATCGTGCTCGGAAAGGCTATCAAAGAGGCTCTCGGAGACAGGAGCGGAATTATGC
>CAVKLS010000191.1:0-1179 GCA_963657025.1 bacterium
CTGTCGCAGCACTTTACGGCGTAGGTTCTATGTACTCAAGATTCAAAGAGTTTGGTCTTTGATTGATATTTGCTCATAGAATCGCTCTTTTCAGATAAAACAATACAAAACAACACCTAAAAAACTACATACAATTTTACCTCCTTACAACTGATACACAAAGAAAAAGCTCTTTTGCTCCGATTTTTGGGACAAGAGAGCTTTTTTGTTGCAGTAACAAAAGATATGTGATAAAATATCCAATATCAAAGAGGCAACTCGATTCAAAAGTGTATGCAGGCAAAAGCCGAAAGGAGAAGAGCATGGCTGAGAAAAGCGAACAGAGCAAGAGAGTATTCAGCTGTTCAGATTGCACAAGATACAGCTGTAAGGCAAAAAAGGAGGATGCTTATCCGCCGTTTTGTCTCACAAAGGAGATAGACAAGGAGCTTCTCGAGGAGACTGTCAATATCTATAAGACAGACGAGGAGGTAGGAAAAATAGCAGTAACCTCCGCTTCCATTGAGGGAGAGTTCTATTGCCGAATGACCAGAGTGGAGGAGACAATTGAGTTTATCAAGCGCATGGGCTACAAGAAAATCGGAGTTGCCTCATGCGTCGGACTGATGAGAGAGACAAGTCTTTTCTGCAAGCTTTTGAGAGCGGAGGGACTTGATTACTATGCGGTCGGTTGCAAGATAGGTGCAGTCGACAAGACGGAGGTCGGCGTGCCGAACGAGAAAAAAATCAACGGCGGATGCGCTCACGAGTCTATGTGCAATCCGATTATGCAGGCAAAGGTTCTTGCCGCAAACGGCTGTGATTTCAATGTGCTTGTCGGACTTTGCGTCGGTCACGATACTTTATTTTTGAAGTTCACCGAAACTCCGACAACAGTTCTTGTAGCCAAGGACAGAGTTCTTCAGCACAATACCGTTGCCGCACTTTACGGAGTCGACTCGTCTTACTCGAGATTTAAAAAGCTGGGGCTTTAAGAGAAAATTCAAGAGAAACTATAGGAGAAGAGGAAGCGTTTTGCTTTCTCTTTTTTTGCTTTGATTGTCTTGTTTTTTGAAAAAGTCTGTGTTATTTTGGTAATACTCAGTTCGGGGGTGTGGATTTGAAAATTGCTATTGTAGAGGACGAGTCAGCGGCAAAGGAACGGCTTGAGGAGTGCCTTAAGCGATATGCCGACGACAC
>CAVKLS010000191.1:1189-3765 GCA_963657025.1 bacterium
ATTTGAAATATCATGGTACGAAAGCGGAGAGAAATTTCTCGAATTAAACAAAAACGACTCCGATATTATTTTTATGGATATCGAGATGCCCGGCAAGAACGGAGTCGAAACGGCAAAATGTATCCGTGAGAGCAATAACCGTTCGGTCATAATGTTCGTTACCAATCTTGCTCAGTATGCCATTGCGGGATATGAGGTTAATGCGCTTGACTATGTGCTCAAGCCGATTAATTATTTTTCTTTTAAGCTGAAAATATCCAAAGCCGTTGAGGCGGTGAGGCAAAAAAACGGAGTTATGCTTCAGGTTGTCAGCGACAAGGGAACGGAGTATATTAAATCATCGGATATTCACTATATCGAGGTTCAGAATCACGATTTGATTTATCATACGGTCTATGGTCAGCTCAAAAGTGCGGGCACGCTCAAAAAACTGGAAGCTCAGCTTTGCGGTGACGGTTTTTTTCGCTGTAACTACTGCTACCTTGTCAATTTGCGTTTTGTCGAGTATATCCACGGAAATGATGTGACCGTCGGAGGTGAGACTTTGCAGATAAGCCGCAACCGAAAGAAAGAATTTTTGCAAAGGCTTACCGAGTTTTACGGAAGAGGGGGAATTTGATTGATTACGTTTGTTTTCGGCAGACTGTTTTTTATCGATATGCTTTTGATAGGATTTTTGCTGACCGCAAAATTTCCCAAGCGTGATGGATTTGCGTGGAGAGTTCCGATTTCGGTTTTTGTCTGTCTTCTTTTTTCGGGCATATGGACGGAATTTTTCAAGGAAATAACAGCAGAACTCATTCCCGTTCGGTTACTTCTGTCCACGCTTAATTACATGGGGGCGTTTCTTGCTGTGCTGTGCGTCATATATTTTTGCGTGCGGTTAAAGGTTTGGAATTTGCTTTATATCGCGTCAATGATGTGGTTTGTTCAGCAAGGCGGCAACTGTCTTGATTTCACGATTAATATGGGCCTCGGAAAATCGTGGGGGGGACTTTTTTTCCATCTTTTCTGCGTGCTGCTTGTTGCGGCGGCGGTTTTCGTTCTGTTTGTCAGAAAAATCGACATTCAGATTCTGAGCCGCATGAAGCTTCAGGAGATATTGCCCACAAGCCTTTTGATGTGCCTTGCCTGTTTGGAGCTTAACAGCTTCGCTTCGGATATGAGCCAAACGAACACCTCGTATTATCTTGCGATATTCATGCTTGATATTATGGGAATAATCTATCAGCACGGACTGTACCGTTTTTCAGGTCTTGAGCGTGAGACTCAGAGCATTCAGATGCTTATGAAACAAGGTGACAAGCAGTTTGCCATTGCCAAGGAGAATATGGAGCAGCTCAATATCAAGGCTCACGACCTCAAGCATCAGATAAGGCTTTTCCGTGAGGAGGGCAGAATCGATAACGCTCTTTTCTCGGATATAAAACAGGTTATCGAAGAATATGACACGAGCATTCACACGGGAAACAATGCGCTTGACGTTATTCTGACGGAAAAAAGCATTGTGTGCCGAAACAAGGGAATAGGCTTCACGTGTATGGCTGAAGCGGGCGGACTTGATTATATAGAGCCCGCCGATATGTATTCGCTTTTCGGAAATGCCCTTGAGAATGCGATAGAGGCTTCCCTGCGCCTTGATGACCCCGCTCAGAGGCAAATAGTCATGACTGTGAGACCGACGGGTGGATTTTACAGCATCAACATTCAGAACTACTCAAGCGAATGTCTTACAATAGAGAATAATCTTCCGATAACCACCAAGGCGGACAAGAAAAGTCACGGCTACGGCGTTCGCAGTATGCAGATAGTTGTGGAGAAATACGGCGGAGAGATTTCTCTTGCCGAGGACGGCGGAATAGTAAGCCTTTATCTTCTGCTTCCGATGAAAAAAGAAAAGTAAACAAAATAAACATGGTTATTTCAGCCGATCTCAATTTTACGATTGAGGTCGGCTTTTGTTTTGCAGACTAAGAGAAAAAACTTCCGCTTGCCGACAAAAAACTGCAGGTTACGCTTGTATAATTACAGCTTATGCAAAACCCATTTACTTTGATTTTTGATTTTGTTATAAAAAATACGCAAAAAGCAATTAACAAGGGTGTGAATTTTAAATAAATCACACAAAGTGTGTGAAGCGGAGGTGAAGAAAACCGCAAAGAAAGGTGCGGAGCTATTTGAAAATCAACTTACTACACGGAGGATAATATGAAATCTAAAAAATCTCGTCTTTTCCGAGGTCTGACGGCTTGCATGGCAGTGCTTATGTGTCTTTGCACATCGCTAACAACCCTTACTCTCGGAAACACAACCTGGATTAACTCTAATCTCAACATTCAGGACACAAAGACAGTCGGCGGCTCATCTGACGAATATACCGTTTACTGGGCTAACGACTACGGCTATGACAACACGGCTCTCATTTCTGTTTATCAGGATGCAGCCGAGGCTAACAAGGAGATTGCCGCAGAGGGCATCACTCTTCTCAAGAATGATAATAACGCTCTTCCGCTTTCTTCCGATTCTAAAGTAACAATTTTCGGAAATGCATCTGTCAACTCATCAATCTACAAGAC
>CAVKLS010000192.1:0-1523 GCA_963657025.1 bacterium
TCCGGGTCGTACCTTATCCCCTGCCGTGACGCTCTGGTTTGTCGCAGTAGACGCCGTGTCTCCCGATTCTCCGCCCGAAGCGAGTAATTGTAAATTATTTATAGCCGCAAGATAGACCGCATTGTCATAGTCAAGACCCTGGAAATCAGGAACCGTGACCAATTCGCTGTCGTCAACCTTTGTATCAATGTAAGCCCAAATCGTTCCGTAGTCAGGCATAGTTGCGTTAGCTGCAGGAATCTGAGTTGTGATTACATCTGTGTCCTCATATGTGTCGTCAAAGACATTGAGTGAGATATTAGTGCCCTCGAGTGCCTCTCTTGCCTCGGCAACCGTCATTCCCGTGATGTTTGTCGCAAGCACGCTGGTGTCCTCGCTTACCTCCTCGCCGTCTCTTTCAACTCCGAGATAAGGCAGAACCTCGCTCATAATCTGAGAGAATACGGGAGCAGCCATGCCGCCGCCCGATGCGGTGTCACGGTCAGGCTCGTCAAGAAAGACAAGCAGTGCATACTGCGGATTGCTTGCAGGAGCATAACCGCAGAAGGAAGCAACATACTGTAAGAGTGCGTCCTTATCGCCGTTAGCAATCGCCTCATTGTACTCGGTGATTTTCTCCGATGTACCCGTTTTACCTGCTACGTGGTATCCCGCAACATAACCGTTTTTACCTGAACCCGTTGTTGCGTTCGCCTCGAGAATCTGGCTCATAAGCGAAGAAACCTCAGAGGAAATGACCTGTCTTTTGACCGTTGTGTCGGCAGTGTAGACGATGTTTCCGTCAGAATCAAGCATTTTTCCGACCACATGCGGTTGCACGAGGTAACCGCCGTTTGCAACCGCGCATGCGGCTGTTATCATCTGAAGCGGTGTGATTGTGAAGTTCTGACCGAAGGTCTCGGTGGCAAGCTCAACAGGGTTAAGATTTTCCTCAGTATAGTAAAGACCGAGAACCTCACCCGGCAAATCAACGCCCGTCAATTCCGTCATGCCGAATGCCTCGAAGTATTTGTAAAACAGATGACTTCCGAGCGCCTCACCGACCTGCATAAAGAACGGGTTACAGGAGTTTGCAATACCCTCCCAGACCGTTTCCGTTCCGTGGTAGGACGGGTAAACCCAGCAGTTGATTACGCTTCCCGAGAACGGCTCGTAGTAGCCGGCACAGTTAAACGTTGTCTTATCGGTGATAACACCGCTGTCAAGTGCCATAGACGCCGTAACCATCTTAAAAACAGAACCCGGCATATATGTATCGGATACGCCCTTGTTTCTCCACTGCTTGTAATAAGCCGTGGAATAAGCCTCGTTATAGGCGTCATCCGTTTTTATTTTATTCAGCTCCGTCAGAGTATCCTGATCGACTATCGTACTCGGATCGTTCGAATCAGGTGTTCCCGACTGGGCAAATGCCAGAATCGAACCGTCGTTTACATCCATGAGAATCGCAACGGCACCGTTCTGAACGGAATATTTTTCAACCGCCGCATTCAGATATTTCTCGACTATCGCCTGTACCGTCT
>CAVKLS010000192.1:1533-3759 GCA_963657025.1 bacterium
AGAACCAAATCGTAGCCGTCCTGAGCCTCGGCATAGGTCACGTAATCAAACGGCATTTCGTTCTGATTTCCGTCGAGAAGTGCCACCTTTCTGCCGGCAGTGCCCGAAAGCTCCGATTCGTATTTTAACTCAATACCAGCAAGACCCGTATTATCCGTACCGACATATCCGAGAATAACACTCATTTCCGTTCCGTACGGGTAATATCTCTTGTAGTCCTCCTCGTAAATGACTCCTCTGCCGATATTATACTGCTCGCAATAGGCTTCAAGCTCCTCCTTTGTCGAGGTGTCCACCTTTCGCTTGACTGTCCAGTAGTAATAATCGGTATCGAGAAGCGACTTCATCTCGCTGTTGTCAAGTCCCAGAATATTGGTAAGACCCGTCGCAAGAGTTTCTTTGTCGTCATCGGATACATAATAGGGCTCAAGGGCGATTGTCCAAACCTGAGCCGACTGTGCAAGCACTTTCGTGCCCGTAGCGTCGTAAATTGTACCTCTCGAGGCACTCAGCGTAGTCGAAGTAAGGCTTTGGCTTTGAGCCGCCGCCTTCATCTCCTCACTTCTGAGAACCTGCCATTTAAACAGATTGATAAGAGCCCACAAAAAGACTGCCAAAATAACAAGCGACAAAAGCAAAACTCTTTTGTTGACCTGAGCCTTGGCATTTTGCGGCTGATTACTGTTCGCCATTTATTCTCCTTTCGCAAAAAAGAAAAAGAGAGCTGGATTACTCTCGGCTCTCTAATAGTTATTCAAACCAAGATGAAACGGTATTCCATATCTTTTGAAAGAAATTTTCGGAACCCCCATCCTCTATGATTGCTGTATCCCCGTCATTCAGATTGACATATATAATCTGATCGTTCTTGACCTTAGTCATTCCGAGTGTGTTCTTAGCATAATCCTCAAGCTGTGTGCCCGTCGTTCCCATAGATTCCTGCATGGTAAGCTGAATCTCCGTTCCCTTGAGCTGCGCAAGCTCGGTCTGCGCCGAGTTTATCTGCGTGGATACCTCGTTGAGTTTGACATTAGCCAATATAACCTCAAAAACAAGAACAAACGCGATCACGACCAATGCTGCCGACGAAAACGCCTTGACCGGATTTACTCCCGCAAATCTCGCCGCTCTTATCTGCTTCTCGGTCATTTTGATGAGCTTTTCTCTTTGCTTGCTCGTCTGGGCGTGCTTGGGCTTTCTTCTGCGCTCTCTTACAGGCACTTCCTCAGGCAATCTCGCAGCTGTTCCGTCGTAAAGGTTACCGTCTGCACGGCTTCTCGCCCTTGGGGCATTGTCGTTTCTGTATCTTCTCGCTCTCTGACTGCTGTTTGGCATATGTCTCCTCCCTTCCGATAATAGTGATATTCAAAAGCCTCTTATTAAGGCTGTTTTATTCTAAATCATTTGATTTTTTCTATGGTACGAAGCCTTGAGCTTCTCGCCCTCGGATTTCTCAGAAGCTCCTCGGGTGTCGGGGCAAGCCCCTTTTTGTAGATGAGCTTTCCTCTCGGCGTTTTACCGCATACGCAAATCGGAAAATCAGGCGGACAGGTGCATCCCGTCGTCCACTCGTTCATCTGTCTTTTTACTATTCTGTCCTCAAGGGAATGAAACGTAATGATTGAGAGTCTTCCCTCGGGCTTCAGCAGTTCAAAAGCCGACTTCATTCCGTCCTTCAGTACATCAAGCTCGGCATTCACCGCTATTCTCAGTGCCTGAAAGGTCTTTCTTGCGGGATGTCCCGACTCTCTTCTGACCGCCGCCGGAACGGACTGTCTGATGATTTCTGCAAGCTCGGTTGTGGTTTCTATTTCCTTTTCTTCTCTCGCCTTGACTATTCCCTTTGCAATTCTCACGGCTGATTTATCCTCGCCGTAGTCGGAAATTATCTTGGCAAGCTCCTGCCACGAAAGCTTATTGACAAGATCCTTTGCGCTCTCGCCGCTCTGGCTCATTCTCATATCAAGCGGAGCCTCGCTGTGATAGGAAAAGCCTCTCTCGGGAGTATCAAGCTGGTAGGACGAAACTCCTATATCCATAAGTACTCCGTCAACCTGAGTGAATCCTGCGGAATTGACAAGTCTTGTCATATCCGAGAAATTGCCTCTGACTATTATCGAGCCGGGGTACTTGGAAAGGCGCTTTTGACACGCTCTTATGGCATCGGGATCCTGGTCGATGGAAATAAGCTTTCCCGTCGTAAGTCTCTTGAGTATAGCCTCAGAG
>CAVKLS010000193.1:0-2641 GCA_963657025.1 bacterium
TGGACAAGATAGATAATCAATATAATAAGTGCTATCAGTGCTGTAATTCCTAAAAATAAAAGAATGAGCTTAACTCCTGGTTCTTCAAAAAAGCTGTACTCTTTTTTGATAGACAGACTCATTTCTATTAAATTTTCTTTTGTCTCGGAATTCATCACTCGGAAGTGGTAGGTATATTTTCCGCCGCTTATATTCGTATAGCTTATATATTTATCAGAACTGCCGTCGATGAGTGTTTCGTTTTCATCCATGTTTTCCAACATATAACCTAATGCTATGTTCTGGTAAACATAATTGATTGGTCTTACATCTATGCTGAATCGGTGAGTGCTTGCCGGGATTGATATTTCTCCGTCTTCTACAACAACCTCTTCATTATCTGCATAGATACCCGCAATGTAAATTCTTACGTCATAGTTCTTAGCATGCTCTTCATCTAAGTCAACGCTTGTTGGCCCTGTAGTTCCGCATATATACAGTATATTCTGTTCGAGTACACTCCATGAGTTCGCTGTAAAGTCTACGGGAATTCCGTCTTTTTTAGTTGCCTGCTTGTATTTTACATTGCTATCTTTTAACAAATCGCTTTCTTGAGCCTGAAACATTCCGTTAGCGGCAAGTATAACTGCTTTACAATCATCGGTTATAACCATATCGGTTGTGTTTGCTGTCGGAACAGCGGTAACTCTCTGTAACTTGTTATCAGTTCCGAGATAATTTATGCCCTCGCTCATGACAAGCCAAACGCCTTGCGATTCTTTTGACAGAACAACTTTAAGCACACAATCGGAATATAATCCGTCAGTTTTAGCAATGTTGCTTACCACTTCTCCGTTTCTGATGATAAACAAACCGTTTCCGTCTGTTGCGGCATAAACCGTACCGTTTTCATCCTCTTTAACATCAAGTATTCTGTAGCTTGTGAGGATACCGTCATTTGTTAAATAATGCACATTGTAGCTTAAAGCGTCTTCATCCTTATTGTTTTCTGCTTCTTCACAGACGAACACGCCTTCTTCTGTAGCGAGCAAAAGACTTCCGTCATTTCTTTGCCAAATTGCACGAATTAGATCTGTTGTGAGATTGCTGTTTTCCTTGTTAATTTTAACGATTTCATCATCTGGGCGTTTGATTATAACACCGGAGCCGTAAGTAGCAACACAAAGCATATCGTTTGCCTTGTATATTTCTCGTATTCTCAAGTTATTGCATGCGTCGGTTAAGCTATCCGAAACAGCTTCACTGCCAACATAACAATGCAAACCGTTATCAGTTCCTACATATGTTTTGTCGCCCTCGACTTGAATAGAATTCACAACCTCTCGCAAATTCCAATAGCTGCTGAGATTTGAAAATTCATTCGGGTATAATTGCATAACTCCTGTTCTTGAAGAAGCGAACCAATAGCTTCCCTGGTAGTCGGAGCAAACTCCTTCAACGGAATCTTTTAGAGCCAAGCTTGTATTTGTAAGATTATCATCGCAAAGGACACCGATTCCGTTGTCACTGCAAACCCAGTAACTGCCCTCATTAATTTCAGTAATCATATTGAATGAGCTGAGTCCCTCTCCTGAGATAACCTTTACAATTTTTTCGTCGAGAGACATCTTCAAAATATAATCGCCTTTTGTACCGACATAATAGAATCCGTCTTTTGATTTGCTTACGCATCGAGGTATGTAAGCCTCATTTTCGCCAGAGATATTAATTTCCGTAGCTGTATTGTCAGTGATTTCGTAAATACCCTTTGATTTAGCTACAGCAACGGTTTTGCCTGAGGAAATTTCAGCGACGTCACTCACTTCTAAGTTGTCAAGATTTTTGATTTTAGTTATTTGCTTCGAGTTTTCGTCCTCGTCGACACGAAACAAACCGCCCTTTGTACCAACCCAAATACTTCCGTTTGAGTCGACATATACATCGTCAATAGTCTGAGAACCTTTATTATCAGAATCCAATTTAAGTTCATCGAAGATGCCGTCCGTATAGTACCAAAGGCCATCACCGTTAGTGCCTATCCAAAGCTCGGATTGTTCATAATTATCGCTTTCCGCAAGATCCTTAATAGGCATATTTGTGCCTGCAATAGCAATTCTCTGAAAATCAGTGCCGTCATAACGGTAAAGTCCGGTGTATGTGCCAATCCAAAGCAATCCACTTTCCGAAGAAAATATGCAGTTTGCTGCTGTTCCGTCCAATCCATCGTCGGAATCGTAGATTTTTGTCTGATAGTCCTTTACGTAATTAGTTACATCATCCGTTTGTGCATAAGCTTTAATACCGTTGACAGAAAATCCGAAAATAAATACCAATAAGGCAAAGCAGATTAAAAACTTTGAAATTTTATTCATTCATCTGCCCCCTACTGAACAAAATAGCAAGCTGGAATGTCATACCGTCTTCAACAACGGAAACATACCCATTATATTTTTCGGCAGCTTCACGAATGGTTGTCAAGCCGATACCGTGTAATGTTTTATCGGTTTTTGTTGTGCCGAGATTGCCGTTTTCTAGCTTGTTTTCAACGCTGTTTTTGATAAATACCAAAACCTCGTCCTCATTTTTGCCGGCTTTGATTTTTATCCATTTTTCTTCACCCGATATTTTGTTGCAAGCTTCAATTGCGTTTAGAATAGCATTT
>CAVKLS010000193.1:2651-3745 GCA_963657025.1 bacterium
AGCATTTCTGAATATATGTTCGAGGTCATCGCCTTTGATAAACGATAGACAGTTTTCTTCAATAACTACGTCAAATTCAATTCCGTTTGCTTTGGATTTATTTTTTCCTTCAAAAAGGATTGCATTGAGAGTAGGAATACCGGTGTTATAGGTGGATCTTGCATTGTTGATTTCTTCCATAAGCTGATCGGCAGATTTGACTCCGTTTTCGTCAACAATTAAGCTGTCATTTTCCTTTAGTATCATTATTTGATTTTTCATTTCATGATACATCTTTCGCACCTTTCTATGCTCTTCTTCTAACTGAAGATAGTATTCGTACATATTTGCATGAGAATTATCCTTTGGATTTGGGGGTGCTGTATTAAAAACGTTTCGTGATGCTTTTAATAATATCGGATATTCGATAAGTATACTAAGGCTAAGAAGCATAAGAAGAATATGATATGTTAAATCATAAGCTTCGCAGGCAGCACACAGGTAAAGCAATGTCCAGCACTCGATAGTTTTTACTATCAGCAAGACAGATTTTCTTGGGTATAACTCCCACATTCCTTTTCGGATATTATGTATTGCGTTTAACTGGCAAAGCCCCAGCGCAGAGCCTAAGTATCCAACAACAATGATATGGGAGTTAAAGCTTTTCATATCATCGCTTAGCCAACTCGGCTCAGTTCCGTAAGAAATATACAAAATCAGAATAGCTGTAACAATAGATAGAGAAATACCGCTGATTCCACGAACGGCTATTCTAAATTCCATTTCATGCCGAAATGCCGCAACTGCAATCAATATTACATATTCAATAAAAAGCACTATGAAAAAATAAGCTTTTCCACCGTTTGCAGATAAAGTCAAAAAGATAATTACTACACACGATAAAACCTTTTGCACAATGCTCATAGATTTAATTAATCTGTTAGATGTGTCAAAGCCGTACATAAAATACATAAGATAAACGACACACACAATCCTCAATGAAACGGCGTAGACATTAAGTATCATAAGACCTTGCTCCAGTGTTTAATATATTCTTCTCTGAAAGCATCCAGACGATATTTGCTAATCGGCACGTTACAGTCTTCATCCAACAC
>CAVKLS010000194.1:0-3740 GCA_963657025.1 bacterium
TTCGATACAGAGGTTTACTCCAACACAGGCGGACAGGCTTCCAAGGCTTCTCAGATAGGTCAGGTTGCACAGTTTGCTGCTGCAGGTAAGGAAATCGCTAAGAAGTCACTCGCTGAGATTGCTATGTCTTACGGCTATGTTTACGTAGCACAGGTTGCTATGGGTGCTGACCAGAATCAGACTCTCAAGGCAATCAAGGAGGCAGAGGCTTATCACGGCCCGTCACTTGTTATCTGCTATGCTCCTTGTGAGATGCACTCCATCAAGGGTGGTATGACAAACTGCCAGTCCGAGATGAACAAGGCTGTTAAGGCTGGTTACTGGAATATGTTCAGATTCAACCCGGCAGCTAAGGCAGAGGGCAAGAATCCGTTCACACTCGACAGCAAGCCGGCAACAGGCGACTACAAGGAATTCCTCCTCGGCGAGGCTCGTTATTCTTCACTTACACGTTCCTTCCCGGATCGTGCAGAGAAGCTCTTCGCAAAGGCAGAGGAACACTCCAAGGAAGTCAGAGAGCATCTTGAGAGACTCGTTGAGCTCTACAAGTAATCTCTTGCTTAAAGCAGCTTAATTTGCTTAAATAAATTTTCGGGTACAGAGAAATCTGTACCCGATTTTTGCTTTTATCCGACAAATTTTAAGATACAAACCAATTTTGTTAGTTTCTTTGTGCTTTTTTTATTATATTTTGTGCGTATTTTTGTTATTTTTTATTATTTATGGAAATCGGATAATTTTAATGCTATAATCTGAGTACAGACGGAATCTGAGGACAGAAAAGATTCCTGTGGGATTTCATTGATTCAAAATGAATTTGACGAGGTGTTGCAAATGGTTATTACAAGATTAAAAACAAACAGAATTGTAAATCCACTCGGCTTTGAATTGAAGACGCCGAAGCTTTCTTGGGTAGTTGAGCAGGCAAAGGGAAACGAGCAGAAGTGGGCGAGAGTGACTGTATCGAAGAAGGAGGATTTCAGTGAATTGCTTTTCGATTCGGGTGAGGACGAAAAAGCCGATTCGAGGGCTTATCCGCTTACATTTAAGCTTGAGCCGACCACAAGATATTACTGGAAGGTTGAGGTCACCGATAACGAGGGCGATAATGCGGTAAGTGATGCCGCTTGGTTTGAAACAGGCAAGATGGACACGGGTTTTGTCGGAAAGATGATTACTCCAGACCTTCCGTATGATGTCATGCCGTACATGAGAAAAACTTTCACTGTCGACGAGGAAATCGAGACAGCGAGAGCTTATTTTACAGGTCTTGGTATCTATGAGCTTTACATCAACGGTAAGCGCGTCGGTGACGAGTATCTGACTCCCGATTGCGATTCCTATGATATGTGGCTTCAGTATCAGACATATGATGTTACCGACTATCTTGTTAAGGGACAGAACACTGTCGGTGCAATTATCGGTAACGGCTGGGCAAAGGGAAGATTCGGATTTGACCACGGAGCAGGTAATTTCGAGACAGGCGACAAGGGCGATCCTTGTGATGTTTTCACTTCTGTCTATATGCTTTTGGGTGATGTAACCGTAAACGGAAAGACTGTCGTTTGCACGGATGACACTTGGCAGTGCACACCGTCGGCTGTTAAGTTCAGCTCGATTTATGACGGTGAAATGTACGATTCCACCAAGGAGATTAAGGATTGGGCGTCTCCTGAGGGCGATTATAACGCTTGCTGGAATAAGGTAAAGTATGCTGACACTTCAAAAATCGGAGAAATAACCGACCGACTCAGTGTTCCTGTTAAGAAGATGCAGGAGTTCAAGCCGGAGGTAATCATCACGCCTAAGGACGAGTTTGTTCTCGATACCAAGCAGGAAATCACAGGCTGGATGGAGATTAAGGTAAATCAGCCTAAGGGTACGGTTATAAGACTCCAGTACGGCGAGATTCTTCAGGACGATTGTTTCTATAATGCTAACCTTCGTTCCGCTTTGGCTGAGTACAGATTTGTCTGTGACGGAACAGAGCAGATTATCAGACCGATTACAACCTTCTATGGCTTCAGATATGTAAAGGTGAGCGGCTTTGTAAGCGAGATAAAGGCAGAGGACTGCACAGCTTACGCAATTTACAGCGATCTCGAAACAACGGGTAATATTGAGACTTCAAACGATAAGGTCAACAGACTTTTCCTGAATTCGCTCTGGTCACAGAGAGACAACTTTGTTGATGTTCCGACCGACTGCCCACAGCGTGACGAGAGAATGGGCTGGACTGGTGACGCACAGGTATTCTGCGGAACAGCTAACTTCAATATGGACTGCTTGCCGTTCTATACAAAGTACGGTAAAGACCTTTATATTGATCAGAAGCAATTTGACGGCAGAGTTACCATGGTTTCTCCGCTTATGGTTAGAGACGGACTTTTGTATAATAAGGATTTCAACGGCGGAGCCGTCGGTTGGGCAGACGCCGCAACTGTTGTACCGTGGACTACTTATGTTTATTCGGGCGATAAGAGCATACTCGAGAATCAGTTCGATTCAATGAAGGACTGGGCAGATTGGATTTACAGAGTTGACGAGAGCACGGGCTCAACAAGACTTTGGAAAGAGCTGACCATGCATTTCGGCGATTGGCTTGCTCTTGACGGTCCTAAGTCGGGATTTGACCCCGAAAGCGTTATGGGCGGAACAAACATCACTTTCCTTTGCTCTGTCTATTATTACTACTCCACAACTCTTGTCGCAAAAGCCGCAAAGGTTCTCGGCAAGGATGATGTTGCAGAGGTTTATTTCAAGCGTGCCGAGGAAATTCTTCAGGCAACGAGAGATGAATTTATCACAAAGGGCGGTCGTGTCGCCGCTTCAACTCAGACGGGCAACGCTTTGTCGCTTCATTTCGGAATTGCTCAGGAGGAGAACAGAGGTAAAATCAAGGATGAGCTGTGTCATCTTCTTTCCATGGCAGACAATCACCTCAAGACAGGCTTCCTCGGAACTCCTGTTCTGTGCCGTGCACTTTCTGATAACGGTGCTAATGATATAGCTTACACACTCTTCTTGAATGAGGACTACCCAAGCTGGCTCTATGAAGTAAATATGGGTGCAACAACCATTTGGGAGAGATGGAATTCAATTAACCCTGACGGAAAAATCAGCGGCACAAGCATGAACTCCATGAACCACTACTCCTACGGTGCTGTCTTTGAGTGGGTTTACCGCAATGTGTGCGGCATCAAGCCAATTGAGGATGAGCCGGGATTCAAGGCAATTAACCTTGCTCCGCAGCCTGATGACAGACTGCCTTCGGTTAAGGCTAGCTTCAATTCGCCGATGGGTATGTACAAGAGCGGATTCAGCCGTGGCGAGGACGGAAAGCTCGTTTATGAGTTTGAGATTCCGTTTGGTGCAAAGGCAAACCTTAAGCTTGAGGCAAAGGATCTCGCAGAATGTTCAATCAACGGCGAGAAGACAGAGCCTAAGGACGGTTACATTACGGCTGTTCTTACAACCGGTACTTATATCGTTAAATAATTTTCAGTGAAATTAAGGTGCAATCTCTCTTAAAAGAGGCTGCACCTTGATTTATTAATATCAATCTAAATTACTTTTGGGCGATTACACAGCAGAATTTTCACTATAAGATTTTTGATTAAGCGCACGATTTTGGAAGTTGTGGCAAATTTAATTTAAATTTCTCAAAACGCTGTTAAATAGCGGATAACTGTGGTATAATGTACCTGTTATGGGATATTGTACAGACCTTGAGATTAATC
>CAVKLS010000195.1:0-3737 GCA_963657025.1 bacterium
GAAATTGGCAATTATTTAATATCGAACGACATTTTAGCCATTCTTTGGACGAAAAAGGAGAATATATGCCGAAGCCTACATTCTCCCTTGAATCTCATATAATTTATTTTCCGAACATTAACGAAAATTAAAGAATTCTTCCGATATCGGTTCTGTAATGAGCGTTCTCAAAGTCAATCTTCTTGACTGCGGCATAAGCCTTATCGAGTGCCTCATCAAGATTCTTTCCGAGTGCCGTCACACCGAGGACTCTGCCGCCGTTTGTGACGAGCTTTCCGTCCTTAAGTGCCGTTCCTGCGTGATAAACAACTGCGCCGTCTACCTGTCCGTTCTCGTCAAGGCCCTTAATCTCGATGCCCTTCTTGTATGAACCGGGGTATCCGCCTGAAGCCATAACAACGCAAGCGGAAGCCTCGTCACTCCACTCGATGTTGATGTCGGCAAGCTTTTCCTCACAGCAAGCAACGATAATATCAACAAAATCTGTCTTGAGTCTCGGAAGAACAACCTGAGTTTCCGGATCGCCGAATCTTGAGTTATACTCAATGACCTTCGGGCCCTTAGGTGTGAGCATAAGTCCGAAATAGAGACAACCCTTGAAAGGTCTGCCCTCAGCGTTCATAGCTTCTACTGTCGGCATGAAAATTTTCTCCATGCACTCCTTAGCCATTTCATCGCTGTAATAGGGATTCGGGCTGATTGTGCCCATTCCGCCTGTGTTAAGGCCCTTGTTTCCGTCAAGTGCTCTCTTGTGGTCCTTGGAAGAAACCATAGGATAGAGAGTCTTTCCGTCAGTAAAGGAAAGAACAGAGACCTCAGGGCCTGTGAGGAATTCCTCGATGACAACCTTGTTGCCCGAAGCACCGAAAACCTTATCCTCCATGATTGTCTTGACTGCCGCCTTAGCGTCCTCGAAATTCTCGGCAATGATAACGCCCTTTCCGAGAGCCAGACCGTCAGCCTTGACAACTACGGGATACTCATTCTTCTCCTCGATATACTTAACAGCCTCCTCAGCAGAATCGATAACCGCATAGTCTGCTGTCGGAATGTTGTATTTCTTCATAAGATCCTTGGAGAAAACCTTGCTTGCCTCGATAACAGCGGCGTTTGCTCTCGGGCCGAAAGCCATAATGCCTTCCTTCTCGAAAGCGTCTACCATACCTGCGGCAAGCGGATCGTCAGGAGCGACAAAAACGAGGTCAATTTCCTTTTCCTTTGCCAAAGCTACCATTCCCTCGATGTCCATGGCACCGACAGAAACGCACTCTGCGTCATAGGAAATTCCGCCGTTTCCGGGTGCGGCATAGATTTTCTCACACTTGGGAGATTCCTTTAATTTACGAATAATAGCGTGCTCACGTCCGCCTGAGCCTACAACCAATATTTTCATGATTCATACCTCTTTCGTGTTTGGTAAGACCTAATTCTCGGTTAATCTTTGTAATAAAAGGAGCGACAAAAAGCCGCTCCGATATTTCTTAGTGGTGAAAAAGTCTGATTCCGGTGAATGCCATTGTGATGCCATATTTGTTAGCAGTCTCAATAACATTATCATCACGGATGCTTCCGCCCGGCTCTACAATGTACTCAACGCCGGACTTTCTTGCTCTCTCGACGTTGTCGCCGAACGGGAAGAATGCGTCGGAGCCGACTGTTACGCCCTTGAGGCCGTCAAGCCATGCTCTCTTTTCCTCGCGTGTGAAAACAGCAGGCTGTTCTGTGAAGAACTTCTGCCAGTTTCCGTCTGCGACAACATCCTCGTACTCGTCAGAGATATAAACATCGATTGTGTTGTCTCTGTCGGCACGTCTCAAGCCGTCCTTAAACGGAAGCTCAAGAACCTTCGGGCACTGTCTTAAATACCAGTTGTCAGCCTTGTTTCCGGCAAGTCTTGTGCAGTGGATTCTTGACTGCTGACCTGCACCGATACCGATAGCCTGTCCGTCCTTGACATAGCAAACGGAGTTGGACTGTGTATACTTAAGTGTGATAAGCGAAACAATCATATCACGGATAACATCCTCAGACATATTCTTAGCGTCTGTTACGATATTCTCGTAAAGCTTGGGGTCAGCAAGGTTCAACTCGTTTCTGCCCTGCTCGAATGTGATGCCGAAAACGTCCTTGTGCTCAATCGGTTGCGGAACATACTCGGGGTCAATCTCAACAACATTAAAGTTACCCTTCTTCTTTGTCTTCAAAATCTCGAGTGCCTCGTCTGTGTAGCCGGGAGCGATGATTCCGTCGCTAACCTCTCTCTTGAGGATGAGAGCTGTCTGCTTGTCGCAAACATCGGAAAGTGCAGCCCAGTCGCCGTAAGAGGACATTCTGTCTGCGCCTCTTGCTCTTGCATAAGCTGTAGCAATCGGAGAAAGCTCGAGATCGTCCACAAAATAGATTTTCTTGAGAGTGTCGCTCATGGGGATACCGAGTGCCGCACCGGCAGGTGAAACGTGCTTAAAGGAAGCAGCCGCAGGAAGACCCGTTGCCTTCTTAAGCTCACGAACGAGCTGCCATGAATTGAATGCATCCATAAAATTGATGTAACCCGGCTTGCCCGAAAGAACCTTAATCGGAAGGTCTCTTCCGTCATTGACAGAAATCTTGGAAGGCTTCTGGTTGGGGTTGCAGCCGTATTTTAACTCAAGCTCTTTTGCCATGATATATTTCCTCTCTTACTTGTTCTTGTTAATGATTCTTGTCTCGGTCTCGCCTGTCTCAAGATTGATAAATCTTGTGAAAAGAGAAACCTTGTTATCCTCGTTGAGGCTGTTCCAAAGAGTATTTGTGAACTCGTCGATGTCGCCAAACATTCTCACTCTCTCAGGCTCGCCCTCGAATGACGGGATTCTCGGATTTCCGTCGCACTTATAAGTGTGAATGAAGTGTCCGATGCCCGGCTGTGCCTGATACTCGAAGAACTGTCTCTCGTGGTAATCTCCGTTGCCCTCGCTGGACTTCAAAATAGAAAGCTTGTAATCAAATGTATTGTCATGACGGACAACAACACCTGAAATTCTCGGAGTGAAGGTAGGCTCGTCAGGCTCATAGCATCTCGTGCGCAGTGCCTCCTCGAAGGTTTTGCCCTCCTTGAGAAAATCGTAAACGGTATCTGTCTGGTCGCCGTTGGTCACTACTGTTGTCTCGCCCAGAACCTTAACGGGAGCATAAATGACAAGGGACGGGTCGGAAAGCTTGGACGGGTCGAAAGCCTCTGTTCTGATGCCCTCGCCCTCAGTGATGAAAACTCTGTTTCTCGAGTTTACGCTTCTGCCCATGATGAAATATCCGATAACGGCATACTTTCCGCACTTTGATGTGCCGATTACTATGCCTCTTCCGGGATAGGAATTATTTTCAAGCTCTTTTGCAATGCACTTAGTTTCCATTTAGTTCCTCACAATTAATTATTCGCTGACGATTACTTTATTTCCCTCGACCTTAAGCTTTCCCTCACAGAAAAGCGAAACTGCCTTAGGAAGGATTTTCCACTCTGCCTCGGTCATAATTCTCTTCTGAAGAGTCTCGGGAGTGTCGCCGTCCTTAACCTCAACAGCCTTCTGAATGATAATTGGCCCGCCGTCACAAACCTCATTCACGAAGTGAACGGTTGCACCGCTGAGCTTTACGCCTCTCTCAAGAGCCGCCTCATGGACGTGAAGTCCGTAAAAGCCCTTTCCGCAGAAGGACGGAATCAAAGCGGGATGAATATTGATTATTTTATTTTTGTAAAC
>CAVKLS010000196.1:0-3711 GCA_963657025.1 bacterium
AGCCTACCGAAGTAGGCTTCCGAGTGTGTCGAAAAAAGTATTTTTTCGGCACACTGGAGATGTTGAGAAACACACGCAGACAAGGAAATCTCCTCGATTAGCGTACAAAGGTACGTTGAGGGGAGATTGACGCAGTAAGCAAAAAATGCCATCACAAGAGCCGTTTTTGGGTTCTGTGAATAGTTTTTGTATTCGTTTTGATGATTGCTTCCGTAAACTATATCGGCATTTTTGCGGTGCGTGGGTTTATCGACAGTCTAAGAAGCCTACCGAAGTAGGCTTCTGCTAAATGAATCAATTGAATTCTCTCTGAAGCTCAGCTAAAACCGTGTCAAAATCAGCCTCTGAAACAAGAAGTGAAATCTCAACCTCGCTTGTTGTGATGAGTCTGATGTCTGCGTTTGAATTTCTGATTGCTCTGAAAACTCTCGAAGCAACACCGGGAGTGTTCTTCATGTCGGGATCATAAATTGAAATCTTGTGGTTTACGCTGCTCACAATTGCCTTGATGTCCATATCGTTCTTCAGTTCGGCAGTGAAGCCGAGCATGGTGACGAGGTCATCGTCGTCGATTGTGAAAGAAAGTGTGGTTACGGCACCGTGAATCGGAGCCATAGAAATCATATCGATATTAACATTCTTCTTCTCGATTCTCTCGAAAACCTCGGAAACAAAGCCGACGTTTGCCGGAGAGGACTGGAGAGTGATGAGTGTAATACCGTGAAGAGTGCTGATAGTTGTACTCATAAGCTGACCCTTTCTTTTTAGACCATTGCGGACATATCGTAAAGTCCTGACGGCTTGTTTGTCATAAATACAGCCGCATTGACAGCACCTGCCGCAAAGAGATCCTTAGACTGAGCGGAGTGGGAGAGAGTGATAACCTCGTTGTTTCCGGCGAAGATTACCTCGTGCTCGCCGACTATCGTTCCGCCGCGAACGGATGAAATGCCAATCTCGTTTTTGTCTCTCTTCTTTCTGACAGCATGTCTGTCGTAAGTGTAGACGGTGTCGTCGTTTGCGATTGCATCGGCAATCATAAGAGCTGTTCCGCTTGGTGCGTCAAGCTTCTGATTGTGGTGCTTCTCGATGATTTCGATATCGAATCCGTCACCGAGAACGGCAGCCGCCTTCTTTGTCAGCTCGATTAAAAGATTGATACCGAGCGACATATTTCTCGAGTAGAAGACGGGACTTGTCTTACTTGTCTTCTTGACCTTTTCTACCTGTTCGGGGGAATATCCCGTTGTGCACAGTACAAGTGCCACGCTCGGATTTTTTGAAGCGAACTCCAAAATCGAATCGAGAACGGAGAAATGGGAGAAGTCGATAACGCAGTCGGCGTTTTCCTTTACCTCGTTTATGTTGGAATAAACAGGAAAGCCTGCGCCGGAAGCGGTGTTAAGATCAACACCCGCTACGATTTCTGCGTCGTCTCTGCCTGCAACGATAGAGGTGATAACCTTGCCCATGTGACCGTTGCAGCCGCTTAAAATTATCTTTGTCATATTGTTCACCTCAGATTAAAGAATACTTTTTGAGCATATTCTCAAGCTTCAGGTGATTTTCCTCGGTCATATTTGTGAGCGGAAGTCTGCAGTTGCCGACATTCATGCCCATCATATTCATGGCTTCCTTAATCGGAATCGGGTTGACATCCATGAAGAATCCCTGCATAAGCTCAAAATACTTGAGGTTCATCTCTCTTGCAGTCTTGTAGTCGCCGTCAAGGCAAGCCTTACAAAGATTGTGGAGCTCTCTCGGAAGTGCGTTTGCAAATACGGAGATAACACCCTTTGCGCCGAGTGACATGAGAGAATAGGTGAGGTAGTCCTCGCCCGAATAAATCGTGAGGTCGTCACCGCAAAGATTCATGGTTTCCATTGCAAGGGCAAGGCTTCCGCTTGCTTCCTTGGTAGCAACGATATTCGGATGCTTGGAAAGCTCGAAATATGTCTTCGGCTGAATGGTCATACCTGTTCTTGAGGGTACATTGTAGAGAATGCACGGCAGATTCACTCTGTCTGCGATGTAGGTGAAGCTCTCTACGAGTCCCTTCTGGCTTGTTTTGTTGTAGTATGGCGTGACGAGGAGAAGTCCGTCAGCACCGATTTTCTCAGCCTCCTGAGAAAGCTCGACTGCATAGGCGGTGTCGTTGCTTCCTGTGCTTACGATGACGGGAATTCTTCCTGCTACCTTGTCAATAGTGAACTTTGCAGCCTCGACATGCTCCTCTGTGGAAAGAGTTGCGCCTTCGCCTGTGGTGGCTACGGAAACGATGGCGTCGGTTCCGTTCTCAATATGAAACTCGATAAGCTTTTCGAGTACGGGGTAATTTACCTTGCCGTTTTCGTCAAATGGAGTGACGAGAGCGACACCCGAGCCCTCGTATATAACTTTTTTCATCTTGAAATTATCCTTTCGGCTTAGTCGAAATATCCCTTAGCCGCAAGAAGCTCAGCGAGGAGAACTCCGCCGCCTGCTGCACCTCTCAAGGTGTTGTGGGAAAGGCAGACGAACTTCCAGTCATACTGGCTGTCCTCTCTGAGTCTGCCGATTGAAACAGCCATTCCGCCCTCGATGTTGCGGTCAAGCTTTGCCTGAGGACGGTTGTCCTCTGTGAAGTAATGGAGGAACTGCTTCGGTGCGCTCGGAAGGTTAAGCTCCTGTGCGGGGCCTGAGAAGGACTCCCATCTTCTGATGATCTCTTCCTTTGTGACCTTTGTGTCAAGAGACATAAAGACAGCTGCTGTGTGACCGTCGGAAACGGGAACTCTTAAGCACTGGCTTGTGATAGCCGGCTTTGTTGCGTTGACGATAACGCCGTTCTCAACCTTACCCCAAAGCTTCATCGGCTCCTGCTCGCTCTTCTCTTCCTCGCCGCCGATGTACGGAATAACGTTGTCGAGAATCTCAGGGAATGTCTCAAATGTCTTGCCTGCGCCGGAAATAGCCTGATATGTGCAAGCAAGAACCTTGCTTACGCCGAGGTCCATGAGTGGGTGAAGTGCCGGAACATAGCTCTGAAGTGAGCAGTTGGACTTAACTGCGATGAAGCCTCTCTTTGTGCCGAGACGAGCCTTCTGATGCTCAATAACCTCGAGGTGGTCTGCATTTATTTCAGGAACAACCATAGGAACATCGTTTACGCCACGGTTAGCAGAGTTGTTGGAAACGATTGGGCACTCGTGCTTAGCATATGTCTCCTCGAGAGCCTTAATCTCGTCCTTCTTCATATCAACTGCGCAGAAGCAGAAGTCTACTTTGGAAACGATGCTGTCGATGTCAGCAGTAGCGTCCTCGACAATGATGTCTGCCATGTTCTCGGGAACGGGAGTGGTCATCTTCCATTTTCCTTCGATAGCCTCTTTATAAGGCTTGCCTGCGCTTCTTGCACTTGCTGCGAGAGCTGTAACTGTGAACCACGGGTGGTTTTCAAGCAGAGTAGCAAATCTCTGACCGACCATACCTGTGCATCCGATGATGCCTACGTTGTACTTCTTCATGTTGATTCTTACCTTTCTTCTCTAAATATTCGTGCCGGGATTGTATAAAAATTAACCGCAGTTTATTAAAATCGCCGAAACACGCGCATAATGCCAAAAAAAGACCGGTTAGATAACCGGCCATCAGCATTAAAAGAATATATCGAAAGCCGCTTGTATTTGCGGTGTTCAATAGCGCTCCATCAATCTTTGATGACAGTCGGGC
>CAVKLS010000197.1:0-3707 GCA_963657025.1 bacterium
AGTTTAGGCTGAAAAATAAAGCCTGAATGTAATTGGTAATTTGTAGGTTGTTTTGAAAGGA
Source organism: bacterium (assembly GCA_963657025.1). GTDB lineage: Bacteria > Bacillota > Clostridia > Oscillospirales > Acutalibacteraceae > SIG603. The sequence goes on from CAVKLS010000197.1 coordinate 62, forward strand.
TTTGATACTATGACAACTATTGATATTATTTCAGGATTCCTCGGCGCAGGAAAAACCACCCTCATCAAGAAGCTTTTGGAAGAGAGCTTCAAGGGACAGAAGCTTGTTCTTATCGAGAACGAGTTCGGCGAAATCGGCATTGACGGCGGATTTTTGAAGGATTCCGGTATTCAGATTAATGAGATGAATTCCGGCTGTATCTGCTGTTCTCTTGTCGGTGATTTCAACCAGGCACTTCACGATGTTGTCGAGCAGTACGCTCCGGACAGAGTTATCATCGAGCCGTCAGGCGTCGGCAAGCTCAGCGATGTTTCCAGAGCAGTCGGCAATGCCAACAAGACCACTCCTATGGTTCTCGGCTCTGCCGTTGCTGTTGTCAACGCTAAGAAGTGCAAGATGTACATGAAGAACTTCGGCGAATTTTTCAACGATCAGATTGAGACAGCGGGCACAATCATTCTCTCGAGAACTCAGGATATTTCCGAGAGCAAGCTTGAAGAGGTTATCGCACTCATAAGAGAGCACAACAAGGACGCTGTTATCATCACAACTCCGTGGGATCAGCTTTCCGGCGATACCATTCTTTCCGCTATGGCTCATCACTCTCTTGCAGAGCAGCTCATGGCAGAGGCTAAGGCTGCCGACTTCGACGATGATGACGAGTGCGACGATCCCGACTGTGAGTGCCATCATCACCACCATCACCATGATGACGATGAGGAGTGCGGATGCCACCATCATCACCACGATGACGAGGACGAGCATGACCACGACCACGAGTGCTGCCATCATCATGACCACGATGACGAGGATGAGCATGACCATGACCACGAGCATCATCACCATGACCATGACGATCACGAGTGCTGCTGCCACCACGACCATGATCATGATGAGCATGATCACGAGCATGAGCATCACCACCATCATCACCATCACCACCACGGACACGATGCCGACGAGGTGTTCGTATCTTGGGGTGACGAGACACCGAAGAAGTACACAAAGGCTCAGATTGAGGAAATCCTCGAGGAGCTCGACACAGGCATTCACGGTGCGGTTCTCCGTGCAAAGGGATATGTGCCGAACGCAGAGGGCGAATCCTGGATTCACTTTGATATGGTTCCCGGTGAGATTGAAATCCGTGACGGTGCGGCAGACTACACAGGAAGAATCTGCGTAATCGGCTCCGGTCTCAAGGAAAACGAGCTTCCGACTCTCTTCGGACTTAAGTAAGAAAAAGAAAGGATACCTATATGGCTAAACAGCAGGTTCCCGTTTATGTTATATGCGGATTTTTAGAGTCCGGCAAAACCAATTTTATCGCTCCCATGATGACAGGAGCCGACTTCACAAAGGATGAGCGCACGCTTCTTCTTGTAACAGAGGAGGGCGAAGAGGAGTATGACGAGCAGGCAATGCTCGAGTACAAGGTTCGCATGAGCGTCATTGACGAGAAAGAGGATTTCACGAGAGAGAACCTCACAAAGCTCGACAATAAATATCATCCGACTCAGGTTCTCATCGAGTACAACGGAATGTGGGAGGTTCCCGACCTCAACGAGGCACTTCCCGACAACTGGACAATCTATCAGATTGTCACAACGGTTGACTCCACTACCTTTGACGCATATTCAAAGAATATCGCTCAGCTTATGAGCCAGCATATCATGAACGCAAGCATGGTCATCTTCAACAGATGTACCGAGGAGCTTGCCGATGTGCTCAGATCCCGTAACCTCAAGATGCTCAACCGCCGTGCAGAGATGTATCTCGAGTATACCGACGGTCACACAGAGGAGTACGACGACGGAACACCGCCTTTTGATATGGACCAGCCCGTTATCGAGCTTACCGATGACGACTACGGCATTTGGTATGTCGATGTTATGGAGAACCCCGAAAGATATGACGGTCATGCGGTCTCATATCTCGGTCAGGTTGCAAAGAACATAAGATTCGGTAAGGACGGAATGGCTTGCGGCAGATTTGCCATGGTTTGCTGTGCCGAGGACACTCAGTTCTTAGGCGTTCTCTGCAAGGGCTCTCAGGCTAAGGATCTCAAAAGCCGTGACTGGGTCAAGCTTCAGGCAAGAGTCAAGTGCGAGAAGAACATGCTCTATCACGGAAAGGGCCCCGTTCTCTACATTGAGAAGCTGCAGAAGGTTGACGCTCCCGCACCGGAGGATCAGCTTGTCACATATTGATAAGGTGACTTAATAAACAAAAAAACGCTGCCCTTTACGGACAGCGTTTTCGATTACTTGCTTGTTCTATTTTTCGCCTTGCTTTTCTTCTTCGGTGAGATTATTCAGCACCTTGAGGACTATCGGAACGCTCAGGCAGAAGGCGCAGACATCGGCTACAGACTGGGTTATCTCAATTCCCTTTAAGCCGAAAAGAGCACCGAGAATCACGAGAAGCGGAATGAAGAAGATGAACTGTCGTGACATCGCAACGATTGTTGCGGGCACTGCCATTCCCATGGTCTGGAGCATCATATTGCTCAGAACGACGGTTGCCGTGAGGAAGAGTGTGGCGCACTGCCAGCGAAGAGCTACCGTGCCGATAGCGATAACATCGGGGTCGTCACGGAAAATCTTGATAATGCTTGGGGCAAATATCGACATAACTATTCCCGCAATAAGCAAGAAAAGCGAAGCGAACTTAACGCAGAAGAAAAATGCTTTCTTAACTCTTTCGTACAGCTTTGCGCCGTAGTTGAAGCCGCAGACGGGCTGAAAGCCCTGACCGAAGCCGATGAGAACGCTTGAGGCGAACATTGAAATTCTCGTGACAACGCTCATGCCTGCAATTGCCGCATCTGCGCCGTATTTGCCTGCCATGGTGTTGAGCATGATTGTGGAAACGCTCGCAAGGCTCTGTCTTGCAAAGGAGGGAATGCCGCCCTTGAAGACATCGGCAAACACCTTTCCGCTCGGCTTGAAGTTTTTGAAGGAAATCGGAACGGTTGCTTTTTTGACGTCGAGATAGACGAGAATCGAGAAGGAGACAAACTGCGAGAGTCCCGTTGCGAATGCCGCACCAGCCGTGCCCATGCCGAATACGAAGATGAAAAGCGGGTCAAGTGCGATATTGAGGATTGAGCCGACTGTCAAGCCGACAACGGCATAGGAAGCGTTGCCCTGAAATCTCATCTGATTGTTGAGAATGAAGCTGCCGACGGAGAACGGTGCGAAAATCAGTATCCAGCGCAGATATTCCACCGCATAGGGAAGAATGGTTTCCGTTGAGCCGAGAAGCATGCATATCGGCTCAATGAAAATAAGGCAGATTACGGCGAAGATTATCGCAAGAATAATTCCGCTGAAAAATCCGACCGACGCCATGACGGAGGCGTCCTTCTCGTTTTGTGCTCCGAGCATACGGGAGATGAAGTTTCCGCTGCCCTGACCGAAGAGAAAGCCGAGTGCTTGAATGAGTGCCTGAAGTGAGAACGCAACGCCGACTGCGGCGGTTGCGCTTGTGCCGATTTGACCGACAAAGAAGGTGTCCGCCATGTTGTAAAAGGCGGTGATGAGCATGCCGATGATTGTCGGAACGGCAAGCTTGGCAACGAGCTTTTCGACAGGCTCTGTTGTCATTTTTTCAAATTTGCTTTTGGTTTCTGTAGCCATGATTACTC
>CAVKLS010000198.1:0-3653 GCA_963657025.1 bacterium
TACGAAGAGAGGTCGACGCAAACGACAGAAGACAGAACAATCTCTACATCACCGAGAAGGGCGAAGAAATTTTGCCGGAAATCAAAAAGTATCTCGAAAACTGGAGCAACAGCGTTTTAAAAGATCTCACAGAGGATGAAGAGAGAACTCTTGTTTCTCTTCTCGACAGAGTTGTCGACACTTGCTCGAAAATCGACGATTAATCAAGACTTAAGCCAACCATTCGGTTGGCTTATTTTTATTTCTCCTGAATTTCCTTTGCGCTCATGTGCTCTATTTCAAGCTCAAACACCTGACAACCCTTTGCAGAAGAATTCATTTCTTTTGCGATAAGCTCCTCCTCAGGGTAATACTTAGAAGCTAATGTCCTCAATTTTTGAAGCGAATCATCCCCAAACTCAAGCATTTTGCATTTACCGAAAACAACGACGCTCTCTACAAACGGTGCCCATTCCTCGGCTTTAATCTTCTCTTCCCCGTAAACCGTAAAGTAAACCTTGCTGTCCTTGCTTATGGAGTCGAATTTATGACCGCTTTTTGCTCCGTGAAAATATATTTTGTTCTCATTCTCATCATAGTAGAAATTCATCGGAACAGCATAAGGATAGCCATCGTCACCATTGACGGCAAGCACACCTACTCTTGAGTTTTTCAAAAGATTAACGGCAACAGCCATATCTTTTTCTTTTGTTTTTCTTCTGATAGATCTAAACATATCGGTCGCTCCTCTTTTTTCTCACATTGTAACATAAGGGTGTAATTTTTTCAACCAAAGACAATTGCATAAAAGTTTCCCCAGTGCTATTATTGAGAAAAAGAAAGGAAGAAGAATATGAGCAGAACAAAATTAGTATTACTCGGAACAGGTACCCCAAATGCCGAACCGTGGGCAATGGGTCCCGCAAGTGCCGTTATTGTTGACGACAGAGCTTATCTTGTCGATTTTGGCGCAGGCGTGGTGAGGCAGTGCACAAAAGCATTCAGCATGGGAATAAACGAATTAAACCCCAAGAATCTAACCACAGCATTTTGCACACATCTGCATTCCGACCACACAACGGGACTTGCCGATTTAATCTTCACCCCGTGGGTCTTGACAAGAAACGAGCCGCTCAAAATCTTTGGGCCTAAAGGCATGAAGCATATGGTCGACTGCACGCTCGACGCTTATAAGGTTGATATAGATTTTCGCCTTCACGGTGACGAGCAAGGCAACGAAAACGGCTACAAAACCGTGGTGACAGAGATTGAAGACGGATTCATCTACGAGGACGATTTGGTTACTGTTGAAGCATTCACCGCTTCTCACGGTACACTCGATTCATTCAGCTTCAAATTTACGACACCCGATAAGGTGATAGTCATCTCAGGCGACACCTGTCCCACAGAGCTTATGGTTCAAAAGGCAAAGGGATGCGATATTCTTCTTCATGAGGTATTCTACACGGCGGGTCTATCTCAAAGAGCGGAGCACTGGCAAAAATATCACTCATCGGTTCACACCTCTTCCATAGAACTGGGCAAAATGTGCAATGAAATCAAGCCGAAACAGCTTGTCACATATCACAGAATTTACCACACGATGATTTTTGACAACAGCATTAATATGACTAAGCACATAAAAGAAAGAGAATATGCAATTTTAGAAGAAATCCGCTCGGTCTATGACGGCGAGGTTCACAATGGGCAGGATTTGGATATATTCATTTAAATATATAGCAGAGAAATCGGGATTCAAACGAACCCCGATTTTTGTTATGTAACCTCTATTTCCTTGATGTTAAACTCATTGCCCTGAACAAGATAAGTCTCTTCACTGCCACAATGCGGACATATCTTGCCGTACTCAACAGTCGGATATTTCGCACCACAGCTTGTGCAATAGGTTATGGCGTCTATTCTTTCAACCCGCAATTCGCAGTCATTCAGAATATCATGCTTTTTCACTGCCCAGTTCCAGCAATCAATCAAATATTCAGGAATAACGGTAGAAACCTCCCCAAGCTCAATTGTAACACTGTGCACATGCTCAACGTTATTTTCTTCGGCAACTTTTTTTACATCGTCAATAACATAGAATACTACTCCAAGCTCATGCATAATTTCCCCTTAATGCTTATCGGTGTCTTTTCCGATAGCCGTACGGAAGTCCTGATACTTCTTTTCGTATTCTTTTACTTCCTTTGGAATTCTCTTGATGGCAAGCTTTGCGACATTTCCCACAAAATACGGGAAGATATGCTTCATCTTGTCCTCAGCAACAACCATCTTAGACGCCTCGGGACGATCTCTGTGAAGCTTGATTGCGTCAAACTCACACTTTGTCGTGCAGACACCGCAGCCCAAGCATCTGTTAGGGTCTACTACTGAGGCACCGCAGCCTAGGCAACGAGAGGTTTCAATTCTCACCTGCTCCTCTGTCAAGGTCTTATGCGCATCCCTGAACGACATCTTTTGATCAATGGTATTATCCATACCGGCTTCTTGACGTGAAGAATTATCATAGCTTTCGATAACGACATTTTCTTTATCAAGCTCAATGAAATCTCTGCGGTTTCTGCCTATCGTAAGACTTGCATGCGGATGAACATATCTGTGAAGCGACTCTGCCGCACATTTTCCGGCTTCAACTGCATCGATAACGAACTTAGGACCTGTGTAAACATCTCCGCCGACGAAGATATCCTTTTGCGAAGTCTGATAAGTGAGACCGTCTGCAATAGGATATTTGCCGTTTCTCAGCTCGACTTTTTCGCCCTCAAGCAGCTTGCCCCAATCAACCGACTGACCGATAGCGTAGACCACTCTTGAAGCCTCTATCTCGATAGTTTCGTTCTCGTCGTAAACGGGATCAAATCTCTTTGTTTCGGGGTCAATGGTTCTGAAGCACTTCTTGAACACCACAGACTTAACGTTGCCGTTCTCATCCTTTTTTATTTCTTTCGGACCCCAGGAATTGCATATTCTGATATTTTCTTCGAGTGTTTCCTCTATTTCCTCGTTTGAAGCGGGCATAGTCTCTCTTGACTCAAGACAAACCATAGATACCTTGCTTGCACCGAACCTATGAGCAGTTCTTGCACAGTCCACAGCAACATTACCGCCGCCGATAACAACGACGTCGCCCTCAAGCTTTCTTGACTCGTTCTCAGTTGCCTCGTGAAGGAAATCAACCGCTATTTCGATTCCGTTTGCATCCTCACCGGGAACACCCGCCAAGCGGCCGCCCTGACATCCGATTGCCACATAGAAAGCCTCATAGCCCTCTTTTCTCAGTTCTTCGATTGTGATATCCTTACCGACCTCAACGCCGCACTTTATCTCGACTCCAAGCTCCTTGATTATATCAATTTCAGCGTCTATAACATCCTTCTCAAGCTTATAAGACGGAATGCCATAGCGCATCATGCCGCCCGGCTTTTCGCTTTTTTCAAAGACAGTCGGCTTATATCCCTTTGTCGCAAGATAATATGCGCACGAAAGTCCTGCTGGACCTGCGCCTATAATTGCGATTTTCTGGCTCCAATGGTCATATCTGTTAGAAGCTATGACAACCTCGGGTACATATCTTGTTTCAGCATTCAAATCCTGTTCGGCTATAAATTTCTTGACTGCATCAATGGAAACCGCCCTGTCAACAAGTCCTCTTGTGC
>CAVKLS010000199.1:0-3622 GCA_963657025.1 bacterium
GAGAAAACAACTCCCGTGTAGTAGTCGTTTCTCTGAACAAGTCCGAGGTCAACTATAATTCTCTCGCCGAGACCAAGCTTCTTGAGTGAATTATATAGATTTTTGAGATAATCAAGAACCTCTCTTACGTCCTCGTCAGGCATATAGCTTCTTGCCTCCTCAAAAACCTCCTCGCCACCGAAAAGTCTCGGAAGTCTTTTGACTGCCGCAACATAAGGCGTCTGCTCCAAGGTATCGAGAAGCTCTCCGAGTCTTGCGTAGTTTTTGGATTCGATAACCGAACGGATTTCTTCCTTTGTCTCCTCGGAAACGGGAAGCTTGTCAGCCAAAAGCTTGAATACCGCCGCATGACCTATCTCAATTCTGAAATTCTCCGTATCTATACAAGAAGAAAGAACACTGACCGCCGTAGCGATTACCTCCGTATCGGCACGAAGTCCCTTTGCACCGATGAGCTCGATTCCCACCTGAGAATTTTCATCGCTTCTTCCCGAAAGATCCTTTCTGTTGCGGTAAATGCTCTGATTGTAAAACAGTCTGATCGGCGGCTTCAGATTCTGAAGTCTTGTAGCCGTAAGCCTTGCTATCGGAAGCGTCAGGTCGGGACGGAATACTATAAGTCTGCCCTTATTGTCGGTTGACTTATACATCTCGTACTGCGGAATTCCCGCATCGTCAAGGTCGAACACATCATAATATTCTATGCCGGGGGTGATAACCTCGTTATATCCTCTCGAAGAGAATATCGAAGTAGCTTTGGTTTGAATTCTTCTTTTTTCTATGCACTCCTCAAAGAGAACATCTTTTGTTCCCTCAGGGGTTATCATATAGTATCTTTTCATTTTACCTTCACTTATACTCTTTCTTTATATTTTAGGGCGTATGACATAAAAGAATTTAGTCTGTGCTTAAATTAAAATTTCTTGTCTTTTTGCACTTTAGTATAGTAGCGTGCTAATATACTAACATATGTAAAAGCCCGTGTCAATATAAACTTATCGGCACGGGCTCTTTTCAGAACTCAGAAAAAACAGTGGTTAATTCTTCGCATGTCAATTATTCAGTTTATCAGAAAAACGAAATCTGACTTGAATCGGGCAAATCGCCGAATGCGCCCGCATTCTTGAGGACATCGATGACCGACTGTCCTGCGCCTGACCTTGCCTTGAAATCGTCAATGCTGATGAAGTCGCCGCCGTTCTTTCTTGCCTCGGCAAGACCCTGTGCGGCGCCCACCCCGACGCCCGAAAGCGAGGAGAACGGAAGTCTTATCTTTCCGTCCTCTGGAAGAAATTTTCTTGCGTCGGACTTGTATATATCAACAGGAAGGAAAGAAATTCCCCTTGCCAAAATCTCGTTGCAGATCTGAAGATTGGTGTAAAGGCTCTCGTCCGTGGCGCTTGCCTCTCGGTTTGCCTTTTTCTGTTCTATTCCCGCCATTCTCTGAACAACAGCCTGCTTGCCCTTGACCGCCGCATCAGCATCGAAGTCCTCACCTCGAACGGTAAAATATGCACAGTAGTACTCAAGCGGATGATGAACCTTGTACCAGGCGTAGCGCAGCGTGGAAATCATGTAAGCCGCAGCATGAGCCTTAGGGAACATGTACTTGATTTTGAAGCACGAATCTATGTACCACTCGGGAACACCGTGCTCACGCATGGCGGTCAAATGCTCCTCGGTGAGAAGTTTTCTTGCGTTACCCTTACGGGTAATCTCCATGATTTTAAACGCCATTTTCGGCTCAAGTCCCTTGTGCATGAGATAAACCATGATAGAATCTCGAGTTCCGATAACGTTTGAAATCGTACAGGTTCCGTTTCTGATGAGGTCCTGTGCATTTCCGAGCCAAACATCGGTACCGTGAGAAAGACCTGAAATCTGAAGCAGGTCGGAAAAGGTTTTCGGCTGTGCCTCGATGAGCATTCCTCGTGCAAAATCCGTACCGACCTCAGGAAGTGAAAGCGTACCCGTCTGAACTCCTCCGATATCCTCGGGCTTTATTCCCAGTGCCTCGGGCGAGGTGAACAGCGACATAACGGCTTCATCGTGCATGGGAACATCCTTGATTGAAATTCCCGTGTACTCCTCCAAGTATTTACAAACCGTCGGAGAATCATGACCGAGCTCATCAAGCTTCGTGATGGTATCATGGATGGAATGGAAGTCGAAGTGAGTTGTGATGTTATCAGACTTCTGATCGTTTGCGGGGTGCTGAACGGGGCAGAAATCATAGACCTCCATGCCCTTCGGAATGACAACCATTCCGCCCGGGTGCTGACCTGTCGTTCTCTTAATACCAGTGCATCCGATTGAAAGTCTGTTTTCTTCTGCCTTTGAGTAGGTGACTCCTCTCTCCTCGGCATATTTTTTCACATAACCGTAAGCCGTTTTGTCGGCAACGGTTGAGATAGTACCCGCCTTAAAAACGTTGTCTCTGCCGAAGAGAACCTCCGTGTAGCGGTGTGCGCTTGACTGATACTCGCCCGAGAAGTTAAGGTCGATATCAGGCACCTTGTCGCCGTCAAAGCCAAGGAAGGTTTCAAACGGTATATCGTGACCGTCCTGAAGCATATGCGTTCCGCATTCGGGGCAGTCCTTAGGCGGCATATCAAATCCCGAGCCGTACTCGCCGTTTGTGTAAAATTCGCTGTGACAGCACTTCGGACACACATAATGCGGAGCAAGCGGATTAACCTCGGAAATACCAGACATACTCGCAACGAAAGATGATCCGACCGATCCTCTCGAACCGACAAGATAACCGTGCGCCTCACTGTCGGCAACAAGCTTCTGAGCCGTCATGTAAAGAACAGAGAAGCCGTGCTTGTTAATTGAGCCGAGTTCTCTTTCAAGTCTTGCACGGACAATTTCGGGAAGCGGATCGCCGTACTTTTTCTTTGCTCTCTCCCATGTAATGGAGTTAAGCTGCTCCTCTGCGCCCTCGATGAACGGAGGAAAGTTTCCGTCGGGAATAGGCTTGATGGTCTCGCACATATCGGCAATGAGATTAGTGTTTTTCACTACGACCTCATAAGCCTTTTCTTTTCCGAGATAACTGAATTCCTTGAGCATCTCGTTTGTAGTCTTGAAATAAAGCGGCGGCTGGGTATCGGCGTCCTTCATGCCCATGCTTGCCTGCAAAATCGCTCTGTATTTCTCGTCCTCGGGATTAAGAAAATGAACATCTCCCGTTGCTACAACGGGCTTATTCAGCTTTTCGCCGAGTCTTACTACTGTTCTGTTCCATTCACGAAGCTGTTCTTCGTCACATCTTCCGTCACGAACCATAAAGTAGTTGTTTCCGATAGGCTGAATTTCAAGAAAATCGTAATATTCCGCAATTCTCACAAGCTCGTCAAACGGCTTTCCGTCCACAATCGCACGGAAAAGCTCGCCCGCCTCGCAAGCGGAACCGATAATCAGTCCCTCACGGTGCTCGTTAAGATACGACTTAGGCGTTCTCGGATGTCTGCTGAAATAATCGAGATGACCTGCCGATATAATCTTATAGAGATTCTTTAAACCGACAAGATTTTTGACAAGAATAATCTGATGATAAGTCGGCAGCTTCTTCGGATCGCCGCCAGCCAAAGCCGCATTAATCTCACCGACATTGTGT
>CAVKLS010000200.1:0-3618 GCA_963657025.1 bacterium
TCTGCCCACACCCGCACGCTTTTTGTAAAAAGCGTGGCAAAAACTTTTGTGTTTTGTTATCTGTCTGCGTTATTCTGCAAGCATTGCCTCTGCAAGAGCCTCAAGCTTCGGTGTATCGCTTTCCTTCAATGCTGATGCGATTGTCACGACCGGCTCAACCAAAACGCAGTTCTTATAGCCCTCGCAATAAGCCTTCATCAGCTTGCCTGCCATTGGTGCCCATGAGCCGTTCTCAATGAATCCGATTTTTCTATTCTGGAAATTCTTTATCTTGAGGTGATAGAGTAAATCCTCCATGCACGGGAAAAGTGCGCCGTCATATGTCGGGCATGCAAGGACGAGCTTATCGTATTCGTAGCAGGATTCGATGCACTCTGCCATATCGTCACGTGCCAAATCGAACAGCTTAACCTTTTCGCCCTTTGCGGAGAGAATCTCGGCGAATTTCTTAGCCGCTTTCTCTGTATTTCCGTGAATTGAAGCATAGGCAACAGTTGTCGCTTTCTTCTCGGGGCGGTAGCTTGACCATGTATCGTACTGCTTGATGTAATGTGACAAATCGCCTGTAAGAACGGGGCCATGAAGCGGACAAATTGTTGCGATATCAAGTGCGGCGGCTTTCTTTAAGAGTGCCTGAACCTGAGCGCCGTATTTTCCTACGATATTTATGTAGTATCTTCTTGCTTCGCAGTCCCAGCCCTCGGGATCGTCATAATCGAGTGCGCCGAATTTTCCGAATCCGTCGGCTGAGAAGAGGATTTTTTCAGTGCTCTCGTAGGAAACCATTACCTCTGGCCAATGAACCATCGGAGCCATGACGAATGTGAGTGTATGTTTTCCGAGCTCGAGAGTGTCGCCCTCTTTTACGGTCACATATCTGTCTGACAAATCCTCGTCAAAGAATTTCGGAATCATTGCAAAAACCTTAGCGTTGGAAACGATCTTCATTTCAGGGTACTTTTTGCACACTGCTAAGACGTTGTATGCGTGGTCTGGCTCCATATGATGGACGACAAGGTAATCGGGAGTTTTTCCGTCAAGCTCATTCTCGAGGTTCTTGAACCACTCGTCCGTTGCTCTTCTGTCAACGGTATCCATGAGGGCGATTTTCTCGTCCATGATGAGGTAGGAGTTGTAAGAAACTCCGTTCGGAACAATGTACTGGCTTTCAAAGAGATCGATTTCGTGATCGTCACAGCCGATATATCTTACTGCTTCTGAAATGTTAATTTTCATTTTAAGTCATCCTTTCGTAAATTAAAATTACAACTGAACTGACTAAATCATAACACATAAATGTGAAATTTTAAACACTTCAAAAGCCGCTTGAAAGACAATATTTTCGATTCTTATCAATTCTCAAAAAGAATTAAAAATTTGTAACTTTTCTGTTGTAAAATATAAACGCTTGTGGTAATGTAAGCGTAGCCGAGATATGAAAAAAAGTGTGCTTTTCGGCTTTACTCATATATGAGGAGGATTTTCAGATGTCGATAATTTATAACGAAAAAGATAAGCTTTTCAAGCTTGATACCAAGGGCTCAAGCTATATCATTCAGGTTTTTGACGAGGGCTATTTGCTTCACCTTTACTATGGTGCAAAAATACCCGATATGAATGTAAAAGGTCTTGCCTACAAGGGAATGTATGCTTCGCATCATCCGTCAAACCCGACAATCAATGCGATTTACGGAACGGATCAGATGTTCTCGCCTGACCTTGCACCGATGGAGTATCCTACCTTCGGAGCGGGCGACTTCAGGGCGAGCGCACTGCAGATCAAAAACTCTAAGGGCAATGATGTAACTGATATAAGATATAAATCTCACAGAATATATAAGGGAAAGCCAAAGCTTGAGGGACTTCCCGCAACTTATGCAAACGATGATGAGGCTACTACGCTTGAAATTGTATGTGAGGACAGCGTGACAAAGGCAGAGGTAACTCTCATTTACACCGTTTTCGAGGAATATTCCGCCATGACGAGAAGTGTCAGGGTTAGAAATGCTTCCGATGAGGGCATGGAGCTTGAGAGAGTTCATTCGGCTGCTGTTGATTTTCCGTCGATGGACTACAAGTTTGTTCATCTTTACGGAGAATGGTTCGAGGAGAGAAAAGAGGTTCAGAGACCGCTTGAGCACGGCACTCAAGGAATTTACTCAAAGCGCGGCGGCTCATCTCATGAGCACAACCCATTTGCCGCTTTAATCGGAAGTGACGCTACCGAGGATTTCGGAGAAGCTTACGGTTTCAACTTTGTTTACAGCGGAAACTTCGTCATGGAGGTTGACTGCGATTCAAGAGACTGCTCACGCTTTGTCTGCGGTATCAACCCTGAGACTTTCTCTTGGCATCTTGCATCTGGAGATTCTTTCCAGACCCCCGAGCTTGTCATGGTTTACTCGAACGAGGGCTTGACCGGAATGTCTAAAACTTTCCATAAGCTATATATGAAGCATCTCATTCGCTCAAAATGGAGAGATGTCAAGCGTCCGCTTCTCATCAACTCTTGGGAGGCTGCTTACTTTGACTTTGACGATGACAAGCTTGTCGCATTTGCAAAGGAGGCACATAAGCTTGGCATCGAGATGCTCGTCATGGATGACGGTTGGTTCGGTAAGAGAAACGACGACACATCGTCACTCGGAGACTGGTATCCGAACAAGAACAAAATCAGAGGCGGACTCTCCGATTTAATCAAGCGGGTAAATGACGAGGGACTAAAATTCGGTATTTGGTATGAGCCCGAAATGGTAAATGAGGACAGTGACCTTTACCGTGCTCATCCCGACTGGTGTTTGCATGTTGACGGCAGAGTGGGATGCATAGGAAGAAATCAGCTTGTTCTCGATATGTCCAGACAGGATGTTGTCGATAATCTTTTCGAGCAGATGAGCGAGGTTTTCAGCAACAACAATATAAATTACATCAAATGGGACTATAACCGCTCACTCACAGAGGCGGCTTCCGCACTTCTTCATGCAGGCAGACAGAAAGAGATTTTCCACCGCTTTATTCTCGGAACGTATCAGCTTATGGACAGATTCACAAAGGCGTTCCCTGATGTTCTCTTTGAGAACTGCGCTTCTGGCGGCGGAAGATTTGATGCGGGTATGCTCTATTTCTCACCGCAGATTTGGACAAGCGACGATACCGACGCAATCGAGCGTGCTACAATCCAGTTTGGCACATCGCTTTGCTATCCGATTTCATCAATGGGTGCACACGTTGCGGCAAGACCGAGAGTTTCGCTTGAGGCAAGGGGCGACGTGGCTATGATGGGTACATTCGGATATGAGCTTGACCCACGAAAATTAAGCGATGAGGAAAAGGCTGTTGTAAAGGCACAGGTAGCAGATTATCACAAGTACTACGATCTCATTCATTTCGGTGATTTCTACCGCTTGATTAAGCCTACCGAAAACAATTATCACTGCGCATGGCAGTATGTGAGCGAGAATAAGGACGAAACCTTAGCTGTTGTGTTCACAATGAGACAGAGAAGAACTCCGTTCTTCATTCTTAAATTAAAGGGACTTAATCCCGATACGCTTTATAAGGATGAGGAGACTGGCGAGGTTTACTCGGGCGCTCTTCTTATGAACGCGGGAATTAATC
>CAVKLS010000201.1:0-3605 GCA_963657025.1 bacterium
GATAGTGACTCCGCAGGTGGTAATCTATTACAGTAAAAACAGGCTTTCCTATAACCGACTGGGAATCACAACGGGAAAGAAAATAGGAAATGCCGTAAAAAGAAACAGATCAAGAAGAATAATCAGACAGGCTTTCAGAGAAGTTTCGCCGTATATCCGACGGGGATATGATTTTGTTTTGGTCGCAAGGGGCAAGACGCCTTTTCTCAAGACCGATGATATCAGAAATCAGCTTATATACCAGCTGAATGACAGAAATCTGTTGATTAAGCTTCCCGATGGCTACACGCCGCCCAAAAAATCGGCTGCCGCCATTAAAAAGGAAGACGATACGCCATGAAGGACGTTCTTCTCGCCCTAATCCGATTTTACAGGAAAACGCATGCCGCACTCGGCGGCAAGGCTACCTGCAGGTTTTATCCCACCTGCTCGCAGTACGGGCTTGATGCTGTCGAGGGCTATGGCGCCTTCAGGGGATTTTTGCTTACCGCATGGAGAATTCTGAGATGCAATCCTCTCGGAAAGACCGGGTACGATCCCGTGCCCGAGCACTTCATGGGAAAGCAGCTTAAAAAAGGAATCCAATATCATTCTTATATGGGAGTTTACGGCGAGGATTTTTCCGAAGAGGAAAAAGAAGACGAAAATTCCCTCTAAATTGAAAAAGCATTAAAAACCGGAAAGGAATCTATCTTCAATGGTTGCACTATTTAACTTTTTCGGAAACATAATGGGTTATCTCTTATGGTTCCTCTACTGCATTTTTAAGAACTACGGCGTAGCTATCATTCTCTTTACGCTCGTCATCAAGATTGTACTTTTCCCGACTTCTATCAGCCAGCAGAAAAATATGGCAAAGCAAGCCAAAATGGCTGAGAAGCAGAAGGAGCTTCAGAAAAAGTGTGGAAACGACAGAGTAAAGTATAATGAAGAGCTTCAGAAGCTTTACGACAAGGAGAACATGAGCCCGTATTCCGGATGCCTTATCACACTCCTTCCTTTCCCGATAATGCTCGGAATTTACTATTCGGTTATCTATCCGCTGAGCAACACTCTTCACATTGCGTCGGATGCGATCACCAAGGCTACAAATTATGTTGCAATGATTCCCGGTGTGTCATCTTCGACAAGCTCGGGAAACTATATCCAGCTTATAATCGTTAAGAACTGGTCTGTTCTCAAGGACAGCATCGGCAGCTTCTTTTCTGACGGAGATATCGCTAAAATCGAGTCGTTTGAGAAGGGCTTCAAGGTTTTTGGCATTGACCTTCTCGGAACACCGAAGGGCTCTGCATTTGGCGATTTGCTTTGGCTTATCCCGCTTTTCTGCGTAATTTCCTATTGGCTTTCTACATTCTATATGCAGAGAGCATCCGGTCAGAAGGGTCAGGGCTGCATGAACGCTACTCTTTATCTTATGCCGCTTCTCTCTGCTTACTGGGCATACATCATGCCGGCGGCTGTTGGATTCTACTGGATTATTTCCTCACTCCTCGGCTTTGTTCAGACTGTTATCGTTCAGAATTTCTTCAGTGTGAACCATGTTCAGGCTATGAGCGAGGCACAGCACTTTGTGTCTATGACCAACAGCGACATGGCATTGAAGCCGCTTTCTGCAGATCAGCAGGCACAGGTTGCCGCTAAGCTTGAGGCACAGAACAATCAGGTTCAGGCTAATAACCAGAAGAACAAGAATACAGCTAAGAAGAAGTCGAAGTCATCAAATAATCAGAAGAGCAATTCCAATGATTATATCGGCAGCGGCAAATAAAAAATTAATATAAGAAACAATTAATAGGATATATTTCTCTAAAAGAAATATATCCTATTCAAAATATCATACAATATTTGAAGATATTGCAGTCAAGCTGCGGCACCTACTTTTTCTCCTAAGCCGCGGCAGAATATATTTTTTACAAGTTTTACATTACGAGACATTAACATGGAGGAAGAAAAGTGATTAAGGAAGTTATCGCTACAGGCGAAACAGTCGAAGAGGCTACTGCGAAGGCATTGGCTGAGATTGGCGTATCTGACGCAAAGGTTGAGGTTATCGAGGAGCCAATCAAGAAGAAGTTCGGACTTTTTGGAGAGAGCAGACCGGCAAAGGTAAAGGCGGTTTATGCACCGTCACCGGCTGAGTGCGCAAAGAACTACCTTCAGGATATCATGAAGGGCATGGAGCTTAATGATGTTACTGTTACCGCAACCGAGGATGAGGCAGGCGCAGCGCTTACTCTTGAGGGTGAGGGAATAGGATTTATTATCGGACACAGAGGAGAGACTCTTGATTCTCTCCAGTTCTTGGCTCAGCTTGTTGCTTCTAACCAGAGAAAGATTCTCGAGCAGGGCAAGGCTGATGACGAGGAGAAGTCGGGCTACTACAGAATCACACTCGACGTTGGTTCTTTCAGAGAGAAGAGAAAAGAGACTCTTGAGAGCCTCGGCAAGAAGATGGCTATCCGTGCCGTTAAGACAGGCAGAAACGCTTCTCTTGAGCCTATGAACCCATATGAGAGAAGAATCATTCATACAGCTGTTCAGGAGATTGAGGGCGCTAAGTCCTGGTCTGAGGGCGAGGATCTCGCAAGACACGTTGTCGTTGGTCCTGTAGACGGTGAGAGACCGCGCTACAACAACAGAAACGGACGTTATAACAATGGCCGTGGCTCAAGAAACGGCGACAGAAGAAACGGTCCGAGAAACGGCGGAGATAACAGACGCAGCGGTCAGAGAAGGAATAATAACGGTGACAGAAGAAATTCACCGAGAAAGTATGACAACCGCATTAATCCCGCTATAAGCGAGACAGCTCCGGTACCGTATTCACCGGCACCGCTTGATACAACAACTGAGCGCAAGAAGGTTGTCGATGCACCACTTTACGGCCGCATTGAGCTTACAAAGTAATTAAATAAAGTAATTAAAACGACTGAAAAGAGCCTTGGTGATTAAGTCACTGAGGCTCTTTTACTAGCCTTTTGCGACTGATTATAAGGGCGCAAAGAAATAGTGGTACTTTGTAATATCAGCGCAGAAAGCTTTTTCGTGCACGTTAAAAGGCGGGCGTGTACGAAGCACTAAGCTATATTTTCTTAGGAGAGTTTGTTAGGCTGGCTATATTAATTTGCTTTGAGCGACTCGAGGGCGGAGTGAGACTGATTAAGAAATTACTAAGGGCTTGAACTTGCGTGCATTTTAGACGGTTTCCCTGCCGCTACTGGCGGTTTCGGATGTTACTTGATGTTGACTTGAAAGGTATTAAGGTTTCGTAAAAAGCTGATGGCAAGCACTACAAGTGTTTTACATCTGTGAGGAGATAAGGAGTTGCAATATTATCTTGGACTCGAATAGGGTTTATTCTTCAAATTTCTTGTAGGTGCCGCTATTGCAAGTGAAAAGAAGCACATGGCGGATTTGCAAGAATGTTTCTGCGGTATATATCATGAAGCATATTTACGACTAATTTGAAAGACTTTGAAAGCGCCAAAGCACAATATTTGGTATTGCTAAAATTAAAACTCAGTTCTTTTGTTTTGCAAAGCGGCAACAACATATTGTTTTTAAAAAGAAACCAGACTTTTAAAATCAGAGCTTAAATTGTA
>CAVKLS010000202.1:0-566 GCA_963657025.1 bacterium
CTTACGCACAAAGAAAAATAAAGATATTTTACAAACTATAATTTACAAGGAGAAGGAAGATGAGAAATCCAATAAGAATAGCTTTTGCCGCACTTGGCTTTGTTTGCCTTGCGCTCGGTACTGTCGGAATTGTGCTGCCGATTTTGCCTACCGTGCCGTTTTATATAGCTACGCTTTTTTGCTTTGCGAAAAGCTCCCAAAAACTGCACGACTGGTTTGTCGGAACGAAGCTTTACAAAAAGCATCTCGACAGCTTTGTGACCGAAAGGTCGATGACCTTGAGCACCAAGCTTAAAATCATCGGTATGGTCACGGCGGTTATGCTCGTCGGCTTTATTTGCATGAAGAATGTGCCGATAGGCAGAATTTGCATTGCGGTAGTGTGGGTGTGTCATATTTTGTATTTCTTTCTTCGGATTAAGACTGTAAGTCCGAACGGGGAATAAACGGAGGTTGTGTTAGTTTGGATAAGGTAGAAAAAAAGAGGAAAAAGGAGCAGTATGTCGTCGATGAAATGATTCGACTCTACTGCCGAAAAAATCATAAGGACGAATTCGGGCAAAACG
>CAVKLS010000202.1:576-3603 GCA_963657025.1 bacterium
CCAACTGCACGGTGCATTGCTACAAGCCGCAAATGCGTGAGGAAATCCGAAAGGTGATGCGTTTTTCCGGCCCGAGAATGATTTTGTATCATCCGATACTCGCCGTCTGGCATTTGATTTGCTCCAAAAGAGAGAAGAAAAGAAAGGAAGGAAATGGCAAGAAATGATAAAAACAAGACTCGTGAGCTTATTGTCTCACGCTAAAAAATACATTGTTTTCGTTGTTTTGTGGCAGTGGATTTCGCTTTTCGCTCAGATTGCCGCCGTATTCACCATAGCCGATTTGCTCGAAAACGTGCTTGGCGGTTCTGCCGACAGAAGTCTGTTTATCCGCACGGCAATTATTCTTGCGGCGGTCGTGGCTGTTCGCTTTGCGTGCGAGAAGCTCGGCGCAAAGTCATCGTATCTCGCAAGTGCCGATGTCAAGCGTATACTTCGTGAGAAAATCTATGATAAAATGCTGAAGCTCGGAGCCGCCTACAACGAACAGGTGGCATCAAGCGAGGTAGTTCAGGTTTCCACCGAGGGAGTTGAACAGCTTGAAACCTACTTCGGAAAATACCTCCCGCAGCTTTTTTACAGTCTGCTTGCTCCTCTCACGCTGTTTGTAATTTTGAGCAGAGTCAGTTTAAAATCAAGCGTGGTTCTTCTGATATGCGTTCCGCTGATTCCGATTTCCATCGTAGTCGTTCAGAAAATCGCAAAGCGGCTTTTGAGCAGATACTGGAGCGTTTATACGGGACTGGGAGATTCTTTCCTCGAGAATTTACAGGGACTTACAACGCTCAAGATTTATCAGGCTGACGAACAGAAGTCAAAGGAAATGGACATTCAGTCGCAGAATTTCAGAAAAATCACCATGAAGGTGCTTACCATGCAGCTCAATTCCACGAGCGTCATGGATATTGTCGCATACGGCGGAGCGGCAGTCGGTATGGCTGTTGCCGTGTCCGAGTTCATGAAAGGAAATCTCACATTGTCGGGAACGCTATGCATTGTTTTGCTTGCGAGTGAATTTTTCCTGCCGCTCAGACTTCTCGGCTCATTCTTCCACATTGCAATGAACGGTATGGCGGCAAGCGACAAGATATTCAAAATTCTCGATTTGCCCGAACCGAAATCGGGCGATAAAACCTTGCCCGAGGGAGAGCTTGACGTTTCCTTTAATAACGTTCGCTTTTCCTATGAGGCTGACCGTGAGATTTTAAAGGGTATTTCACTGAAGCTTCCGAGCGGCAGCTTTGTTTCGCTTGTCGGAGAGTCGGGCTGCGGAAAGAGCACGATTGCGGGAATTCTGGCTGGGAAAAATCACGGCTTTACGGGTGAAATTACAGTCGGCGGAGTTAATCTGTCCGATGTGAACGAATCCGATTTGATGAAGAGAATAGTTCTCGTCCGTCACAACAGCTATATCTTTAAAGGAACGGTCGGGGATAACCTGAAAATGGCAAAGCCAAACGCAAGCCGTGAAGAAATGGAGACTGTGCTTAAGAAGGTAAATCTTCTGGGCTTTTTGCAGACTCAGGACGGAATCGACACCAAGCTTCTCGAGAAGGGAAGCAATCTTTCGGGCGGACAGTGCCAGAGACTTGTTATCGCAAGGGCACTGCTGAGAGATGACGCAGATATATTCATCTTTGACGAGGCGGCGTCGAATATCGATATCGAAAGTGAAGAGCTGATTATGGATGTTATCCACGAGCTTGCAAAGAGTAAGACCGTTCTGCTCATTTCTCACCGACTTGCAAATGTCGTTGATTCCGATATGATTTATTTTCTCAAGGACGGAGAGATAAAGGAAAGCGGCAGACACGAAGAATTAATCAAGAAAAACGGCTCATACAGTCATTTGTATAATAGTCAGATGTCACTTGAAAACTGGGGGAAGGGAGTGAGAGCGTAAATGAATAAAATGAATAATCAAAAGAAACGCAGAAGTGCTCTTTCTGTTATGGGAAGTCTTATCGGACTTGTCAAGCCGCTCATTCACATAATGGCGGCGGCAATAGTGCTCGGCACACTGGGATATTTGTGCGCAGAATTTCTGACGGTTCTGGCGGCTCAGGGAGTCGTGCACATTCTGTCGCAGAATGGACTTATTTCTGTGCAGAACTCTTGGCTTTCGGGCACTTCGGTGAAAGTAATTCTGGGTGTTATGATAATCATTGCGGTGCTGAGAGGATTTTTGCACTACGCCGAGCAGTACTGCAATCACTTCATAGCGTTCAAGCTTCTTGCGATAATCCGCCACAAGGTTTTTGCCGCACTGAGAAAGCTTTGCCCTGCCAAGCTTGAGGGCAGAGACAAGGGAAATCTCATTTCAATCATCACGACCGACATCGAGCTTCTCGAGGTCTTTTACGCTCACACGGTTTCGCCTATAGCGATAGCGATTCTTACGAGCGTGATTATGGTTATCTTTATCGGAAGCTACAACGTGCTTTGCGGTCTGCTTGCATTGGTGGCTTATTTTGTCGTCGGAGTGCTCATACCCGTGGTGAACGGCAAAAAGGGCGGGGACAAGGGAATGGAGTACCGCACGCAGTTCGGAGAGCTCAACAGCTTTGTTCTCGACTCCTTGAGAGGTCTTGACGAGACAATTCAGTATGCACAGGGAGAAAAGCGAAAGAGCGAGATAAGTGAGAAATCGAACAGCCTTTCCTCGCTTCAAAAGGAATTAAGCAAGCTTGAGGGAACTCAGCGTGCCGTCACCAATGCGGTGATTTTGATTTCTTCCTTTGCCATGCTTTTACTTACCGTCACTCTTTATAACAGCGGAAAAATCGGTTTCGAGGGAATCTTAACCTGTACGGTTGCCATGATGGGCTCGTTCGGCCCCACGGTCGCACTTTCAAGCCTTTCCAACAATCTTAATCAGACGCTTGCAAGCGGCGAGAGAGTTCTCTCCCTTCTGGAGGAAGAGCCTATGGTAAGGGAGATTGCCGACGACGGTTTGCTTGAAGAAAAGGAGCACGATTTCACGGGTGCGTGTGCAGAAGACGTTACCTTTGCCTACGAGGACGAAAC
>CAVKLS010000203.1:0-3537 GCA_963657025.1 bacterium
GTATTTCCTTTTTTGAAAAAAATACCATGCTCCTTTGTAATCTTAAAATCAGGTCTGATTATTTTTGTCGCTGCAATTCTTCCCAAACATATTATTATTTTTGGATTAATCAACTTAACTTGATTACGAAGCCAAGCTATACACGCATCCTGTTCTTCAGGCTTTGGGTCACGGTTATGCGGCGGTCTGCACTTAACTATATTTGCTATGTATATATTTTTCCTGCGGTCAAGATCAATTGCTTTTAGATATTTGTCAAGCAATTGACCGCCTAAACCGACAAAAGGTTCTCCTTGCAAATCCTCATTTTCCCCCGGACCTTCCCCTATAAACATAATGTCGGCATCTTCCTTGCCAACGCCGAAAACTACATTGTGTCTTCCCTTGCAAAGCTCACACCTTGTACACTGTATACAATTATCTTTTAATTCCTCGAAGTTTTTATACATATTTGCACCAAATTTCTGTTTTTATCGATTCAATTTAAGTATATATGCTAATTTATCAAAATGCAATTGAAATTGCACTTTTGTTGTAGTAGAATGTAATCAATAAATTTATTAATACACTTTTAGAGGAGAAATTTCATCATGAAAGTTATGGTTGAAACATCAGCACGTCATCTTCATGTTTCTAAGGAGCATTTAGCTATCCTTTTTGGTGAGGGTGCTGAACTTACAGTTAAGAAGGAGCTTTCTCAGCCCGGTCAGTATGCATCAAACCAGAAGGTTGAGGTTGTCGGTCCTAAGGGTTCACTTATGATGTCTATTCTTGGACCTTGCCGCAAGGAAACTCAGGTTGAGCTTGCTCTTACCGATGCAAGAAAAGTTGGTTTAGCTTCAGCTCCTATCAGAGAGTCCGGCGATCTCGAAGGCACTCCGGGATGCACACTCAAGGGACCTGCAGGTGAGGTTACTATTGAGAAGGGCGTTATCATTGCTAAGCGTCATATTCATTTCAACGAAGAAGAGGCTAAAGAGGCTGGCGTAGTTGATAAGCAGGTTGTTTCCGTAAAGGTAGATTACAATGGACGTTCACTTATTTTCGGTGATGTAGTTGTAAGAGTAAATCCGAATTATTCCGCTGCTATGCATGTTGATACAGATGAGTCTAACGCAGCTGCTCTTCCGGGAACAGTTGACGGCGAAATTATTCTCTAATTAAATATTTGACTTGATACTTTTAAGGACTGTTTGGGTTATAGCTCAAACAGTCCTTTTTATCTGTATAGTATATTTATTTCCGGGACACTTTTTCATTTTTATGCTTCTGTGCTTTCTTTATGAAATTTTCGGCAAAATGCGGATTGGAAGGATAATATAAATGCGGAAATCCAAGCCAGCAATTATTCTTACTTATCACACAATCATACGTTCTGCCGGATGTTGGTTTTGTTGCAATGCAGTCTTGCCCGTTATTAGTGCTGTCATAGTAATGAAATTCATGAGCTTTTATTTTTTCATTTTGAGACAAAAAATTGCACTTTTTTTCTTCTAATTCAATATATCCGAACCTAACAAGCTTGTTATTGAAAAAACATTCGTCATCAAGCACTCCGACTAAGTCAAAAGCATGAGCAGTCTCATTATAGTTGCTATGAAGATATTTGTGCAAATACATAAATCCGCCGCACTCAGCAACTGTTGGTAAACCATTTTTAAAAGCTGTATTTATAGAGTTACGCATTGACACATTTTCACTTAATTCTTTTTCGTACAACTCCGGGTAGCCGCCGCCGAGCAACAATGCATCACAATCATCAGGAATCTTTGTATCATGCATTGGTGAAAAATAAATTAATTTGGCACCATACTTTTCTAACAGTCTGAGATTATCTTCGTAATAGAAACAAAAGGCTTCATCCTTTGCCACAGCAATATTTACAATATTCAAAGGATTATTGTTTTGATTTTCCTCTACAGTTTTGCAACAGATATCATCTGCATTTGCTGCTATATTCATCACTGAATTCAGGTCTATTGTCTCTTTTAATCTGATAGCAATCTCGTTTAACTGTGTTTTTATATCATTGATTTCGTTTGGCATAACAAGTCCCAAATGCCTGCTTTTAATAGCTATATCCTTTTGCTCAGGAAAATATCCAATCACTTTTACTGAAAGTTCTTGCTCTATCAAAGGCTTTATTATGTTGTAATATCCTTTTGACATCCTGTTTAGCAAGACACCTTTTATGAGATGCTGTGTGTCATATTGCAAAAATCCCGATATCAAAGCAATAACAGATTTTCCCATGCCCTTTGCATCTACCACAAGAATTATTGGCGTATGTGTCACTTTTGCCAAATGATACGATGAACCTTCTTGACGTACTCCGCCCAGCCCGTCATACAATCCCATAACACCTTCTAATACGACAAAGTCTCCGTCAGATTTTCCTTCTAAAAAAAGCTGAACGGTTGTCTTGTCATCTGTAAAAAAAGTATCTAAGTTCTTTGAAGGTACATCCAGAATTTCTTTATGAAACATCGGATCAATATAGTCCGGACCACATTTATATGATGCAGGTTTCACTCCCGTTTCCTTTATCAACTGCAACAAAGCACAGGTTATCATTGTTTTTCCACTGCCGCTTTTGGGTGCGGCTATCATAAAGCGGTTAATTTTCATGCACTTATCCTCACAGAACAAAATTTAAAGAAACTCAAATGAACATATCCACACAGGATTTTCTGCTTGCATCAGATGATAATTACCTATCGGGTTTGAACGACTGACTTGTACCTGAACAATATCTTCGCTTCTTACATCGCAGCTTGACAGTATTCCCCTTATCTCAGCTATTGTTTCTATGGAAATCGCATTTATAACTATGCGTATATTCGGATTTTTAATTTTTAGATATTCTATTATATCTTTTAAGTTACCGCCGCTACCTCCGATAAATGCATGAGTCGGTGTTGGAAGATTATCCATTCCCTGAGGTGCCACTGCGTTGATTACATGAATATTCTCCAAAGCAAACTTCTCTTTGTTTTTGGTAATAAGCTGTAAAGCATTCTCTTTTTTCTCTATTGCGTAAACCTCTACATCATTTGAAAGAAATGCTGCTTCAACAGCAATCGAACCTGTGCCACTTCCGATATCATATAAAACTGAATCTGACTTTAAGTGAAGCTTACATATACTGATATGTCTTATCTCCTCTTTTGTCATAGGGACTTTTTCTCTAAGAAAGTCAGAATCACTTATATGAGGTGTGATATTTTTAGAAACAGGATCATTATTCTTTATCATGCAAATATACAGCCCTTCCTGCTTAAGCTGCATACATTCCTCAGGGGAAAGACGCATAATCTTTTCGTCACGGTATGATAATTGATAGCCAACGATTATTGTGCTGTTTTGCAATCCGTATTTCTTATCTTGATTCAATAGCTGACCAAGCGCATTTACATCTCTTACTCCGGACATAAGCATATATGTTTTAGAGTGTTGGCTTATCCGAGAAGCAATATTAGATAATTTTACACCGTGTATGCTACAGATATATGCATCGCTATAGGACTCCCCTATAAC
>CAVKLS010000204.1:0-3520 GCA_963657025.1 bacterium
AACATTTGTCCGTCAAAATGACCGAAATTCATAATTTTATTTTCATTTTAGAAAAATTATTTTTCTCATTTTGTGTTTTGTGCAACTTTTATATAATTTTGTTTCATATAAATTAAATTCTGTTGACTTTTTCCTAATTAAAGAGTAGCATATGGTTACGCTTAGAGCTCAGGATTGTGCGGAGCAATAGGCTGTATAAGGTTATAAGGTTTAACAGGAGGATTTTTCAATGAAAAACTGGCGTAAAGTTTTAGCAGTGGTTCTTACACTTGCTATGGCAGTTTCAATGGTTGCTTGCGGATCGTCAAGCAGCAGCTCTTCCTCAGAGGCTTCTTCGGAGGCATCGACAGAGTCTACAGAGTCTTCTGCAGCGGAAGAATCTACAGAGGCAGAATCAAGTGAGGAGTCTTCAGAAGCAGAGTCTTCTGCAGCTGAGACAACAGAAACAGACGCAGACACTACTCCGAGAAACGAAACAGTTTACTTTGGCGGACAGCAGTGGGGTACTGCAAACGACATCAACCCATACTCATCCAACTCAAACTGCTTCCCGATGTCACAGGCTGACTCGGCTCGTGAGATTGTTTACGAGACACTTTATATGTACAACATGCTCGACGGTTCAGTCGTTCCGCTTCTTGCAGACGGCGACTGGGTTATGAGTGACGACCAGAAGACCATCACAGTCAAGATTAATCAGGCTGCTCACTGGTCAGACGGAACTCCTTTAACAGCTAACGACGTTGTTGCTACATTCAACGCTCACATCAAGTATGAGTCCAACACAGGCGCAGACATGGGTCTTTACATCGCTTCCTGCGAGGCTACAGATGATTACACAGTAGTCTTCACAGCTAACGAAGAGAACTTCAACCCACTTAAGCTTCAGGAGTACATGCCGAAGCTCTTTATCGCACAGGCAGCTTACATCGAGAAGATGGAAGAAGAGTGCGGCGGCGATTCCGAGAAGTTTAAGAACGCTACATGGTGGGATGCTCCTCATTCCGGTCCATACGCACTCACAGTTCATAACGACCAGAAGCTCGTCTTCACAAGAGACGATAACTATTGGGGACAGGACGAGTCCATGTGGGGCAAGCTTCCTGCACCTAAGTACCTTGCTCACAACATCTATTCCGGAAACGATACAACAGCTATCGCATTCGAGAACGGTGAAATCGATATCGACCAGCAGTTCGTTGCTAACATCTGGACTTACTGGGAAGACAAGGGACTTGATATTTCCACTTACATTGACGACGCTCCTTACTATGTAAATGCATCAATGCCTACACTTTGGTTCAACTGCCAGACAGAAGGCCTTGATCAGACAGCAGTCAGAAAAGCTATCGCAATGGCAACAGACTTCGATCAGATTATTTCTTCCGCAATGTCAGGTTATTCCTACACATTCGCAGAGGTTCCGCATTCACTCTTCAACCCGACTGACGCTGAGCAGGAGTGGTTCAAGAAGTGCGACGAGGACGGTTCACTTTCAGCTACTAACTTCGCAGGTAAGGATGTAGACGGTGCAAACGCTCTGCTCGACGAGGCAGGCATCAAGGATACAGACGGCGACGGTTACAGAGAGTACAACGGCAAGAAGCTTGAGTTCACAGTTGAGTGCCCGACAGGTTGGTCAGACTGG
This sequence comes from bacterium, assembly GCA_963657025.1. GTDB lineage: Bacteria > Bacillota > Clostridia > Oscillospirales > Acutalibacteraceae > SIG603. The sequence continues at coordinate 1,649 of CAVKLS010000204.1, forward strand.
AACGCATCTTGCGAAATCGTTGCAGCAGCAGGTCAGAACATCGGTATCGACCTCACAACATACTTCCCTGAAGCATCCGTTTGGACAGAAGACCTCCAGACAGGCGGATATGACCTCATCATGAACACCATGACAGGCGCAGGCATCGACGCAATGTGGCTCCGTGCTTACCAGACAATGTGGGGCTTCGGCGGCGAGATTCCTGAGAGAATCACATACGGTTACTCAAGATGGTACAACGAGAGAGCAGACGAAATCCTCTCCACTATCCCTGTAACAACAGATGAAGACGAGCTTGTAGCACTCTACAAGGAGCTCAACCTTCTCTACAACGAGGAAGTTCCTTCCTACGCTCTTATGTACAGACCGGTTTACTTCCACGAGACAAACGAGTCTGTATGGACAGGTTGGCCTGAGCAGGGCGACGGCAACAACATTCCTCCGACAGTTGCAACTGACGGTTACGGAATTGCCGCTCTCTACAACATCTATCTTGCTGACGAATAATCAAAGATTTACCGCAGCATAAAATCAATCGGATTTTAGTTTAGAAAGTTTGTAAAAAAGAATTAAACCTTAATTAACTTCGATCCCCTCGGCATAGCACAAGTGCCGGGGGGATATTCTTTTTGTGTTAAAAGGGATAAATCAAAGGGATGAAAAGTAACGATTTGTAATAATAATTTAGCGATTTTAACCGTTTTGTCGCATTTTTTATCAATTTTAGGCAAAAATCCCTTGTTTTTTGTGAAATTTAAGTGAATTTTGTGTTGACTTTATGAATAAGTAGGTCTATAATAAATCACGCGTAAGAACCTAAATTGTGCGAGGTTCTGTATGTATAAGGTATTTTTATAGGAGGATTTCATCTACATGAAAAACTGGCGTAAAGCATTAGCAGTGGTTTTAACACTTGCTATGGCAGTTTCAATGGTAGCTTGCGGCTCAAGCAGCTCTTCTTCGAGCACAGCAGAGTCTTCTGCTGACACGGCAGAGTCTTCAGAGGCAGCTACAACAGAGGAGTCTACAGAGGCAGAGGCTTCTGAAGAGACTTCAACAGCAGATACAGCAACAGAGGATATTGACACAACACCGAGAAACGAGACAGTTTACATCGGCGGTCAGCAGTGGGGTACACCTAACGATGCTAACCCATACTCTTCTAACTCCAACGACTACGTTCTCTCTCAGACCGACTCCGCTCGTGAGCTCGTTTATGAGACACTTTACATGTACAACATGCTTGACAACTCTTGCGTACCGCTTCTTGCAGCTGACGCATGGGAGACAAGCGATGATCAGAAGACAATCACAGTAAAGCTCAATGAGGATGCAGCATGGTCTGACGGTACACCTGTCACAGCAGAAGACGTTGTTGCTACATTTGACGCTCATGTCAAGTATCAGTCCAACACAGGTGTTGATATGGCTCTTTACATTTCTTCCGTAGAGGCTACAGATGAGCACACAGTTGTTTTCCACGCTAACGAGGAGAACTTCAACCCACTTAAGATGCAGGAGTACTTACCGAAGCTCTACATCTGCCAGAAGGCTTACATCGAGAAGATGGAAGAAGAAGCAGGCGACGATGCAGATACATTCAAGAATGCAACTTGGTGGGATGCACCTCACACAGGTCCTTATTCCTTCACAGTCTACAACGACCAGAAGATCCTTCTCACAAGAGATGACAACTATTGGGGTCAGGCAGATTCCATGTGGGGTCAGCTTCCTGTTCCGAAGTATGTTTGCCACAACATCTACACAGGTAACGACACAACAGCTGTTGCTTTCGAGGCTGGCGAGATTGATGTAAGCCAGCAGTTCGTTTCCAACATCTGGACATACTGGGAAGACAAGGGTCTTGATATT
>CAVKLS010000205.1:0-3513 GCA_963657025.1 bacterium
AGATGCAGGTAACATCTACGGCAGACTCACAAACTCCACACAGGGCGTTTTCGAGGACAGAATCGCAGCTCTTGAGGGCGGTGTAGCAGGTCTTGCAGTCGCTTCCGGTGCAGCAGCTATCAATTACACAATTCAGGCTCTTGCAGGTCAGAACGAGCACATCGTCGCTCAGAAGACCATTTACGGCGGTACTTCTAACCTTCTCGGACACACCCTTCCGCTCAACGGAATTTCCACAACATTCGTAGACGCTCATAACCTCAAGGAGGTTGAGGACGCTATCCAGGAGAACACAAAGGCTATTTACCTTGAGACTCTTGGCAACCCGAACAGCGATATTCCTGACATTGACGCTATCTCCGAGATTGCTCACAAGCACGGACTTCCTGTTGTTGTTGACAACACATTCGGCACACCTTACCTCTTCCGTCCGATCGAGCACGGTGCAGACATTGTCGTTCACTCCGCTACAAAGTTCATCGGCGGTCACGGCACAACTCTCGGCGGTGTAATCGTTGACGGCGGCACATTCGATTGGTCTAAGAGCGGAAAGTATCCGTGGATCAGCGAGCCGAACCCAAGCTACCACGGCGTTAAGTTCACAGAGGCAGCAGGCCCTGCAGCATTTGTAACATACATTCGTGCAATTCTTCTTCGTGACGAGGGAGCTACTATCTCTCCGTTCAACGCATTCTTACTCCTTCAGGGCACAGAGACTCTCTCTCTTCGTATCGAGCGTCACAACGAGAACACAAAGAAGGTTGTTGAGTATCTCTCCAAGCATCCTAAGGTTGAGAGCGTAAACCATCCGTCACTTCCGGATCATCCTGACCATGCTCTCTATGAGAAGTATTTCCCGAACGGCGGTGCTTCTATCTTCACATTCAACATCAAGGGCGGACAGGAAGAGGCTCACAAATTCATCGATAACCTCGAGCTCTTCTCGCTCCTCGCAAACGTTGCTGACGTTAAGTCCCTCGTTATTCACCCGGCTACAACAACTCACAGCCAGTGCACAGAGGAAGAGCTTCTCGATCAGGGCATTAAGCCAAACACAATCCGTCTTTCTATCGGTACAGAGAATATCGACGATATTCTTCAGGATCTCGAGGAAGCATTCAAGGCTCTTGACTGATGAAGTTTTCTAAGAAAAGCAGATACGGATTGCGGGCACTGATATGTCTTGCATTAAGCGGAGAAAATGAGCGTGTCGCCCTGAGTACGATTGCAGAAAAGGGCGGAATCTCACTCCAGTATCTCGAGCAGGTATTTGCAGCTCTTAGAAGAGCGGGCATAATCCGCAGCGTCAAGGGAGCACAGGGAGGCTATATTCTCAACGATAATCCGTCCAGAATTTCTGTTTCGAGGATAATCGAGGCACTTGACGGCTCGTATTCTGTCGAGAATGAGGTCACCGATACCAACCATGACGCACCCAGTGAGGCAATTCAAAAATTAGTTATAGACAAGGTGAACGAACAAACCCGTTCATTCCTTGAAAGCGTGACCCTTGCAGACCTCGTCGAGGACTGCAGAAACAGGTCGGTTCAAGAATACATGTACTTTATCTGAGTCTCCAAGCTAAAGATAGAGATCTGTTATTTGAAACGCAGGATTCTTTTCGTAAGAAGAGAGTCCTGCGTTTTGTGCTTGTTAGGGTATGTTTGGACATGTCGAAGTCGGCTTACTAAAACAGATATCACAAGCTGACTTGCAATTTAAAGCTTCAAAAATTTCACTCGCAGCAATAAATATTTCTCGCAGAAAAAATAGGATTTTTACATTCGGTACTTTGTCAAGATAAGAAAAGCAACATAATCTAAGCAAATTGTCCTCTAAATTGGTGCGTGGGAACCGATAATATACGTTTCATGCTGCGATTTTGTCGAATTGTAACAATAATATTTCTTGCAAGTTTTGCTTTTTGAAATTTCAAACGAATTTGGATATTACCTATTGACTTTATAGGTTTATGCGAGTATAATTCAAACCAGAATAAAACCTATCGAATTACTATGAAATTAAAGGAGAACAAACGATGACTGTTACAATCAATGTTATGATGTGTTGTTTCATAATGTGTGGCATGTGTCTTATGCCGATGTGTATGCACAGATGTTGTCGTGTGCGATCCTTTGCGAGCTTACGAATGTGACGCGTTAATTTGCGTCATACAGCTTTCTGCGGAAAACACGACTTGAATCAGTCTGTGGTTTCCGTTTTTTTATGTCTTGGTTTGAAAGGAGCAGCTCTTGTGAATACGTCACAGAAAAAAACACCTAAGCTTTTAATTCGACTCTTGCCGATAATATCAATACTGGCGGCAATTGCAGTCGATGTACTTTTGCCCGACTCAAGCTCTCATCCGAGTGCGAAGCATCCGTATTTTCTCTACGTACTGTTAATCGGATTAGCCGTTTATTTGATATTTTCGGTTGTTTCGTTTTTTCGTGAGGGACTGAAGGACAAGCTTGACTACAAAGCACTGTTTTATGCGGGAGTTGTTCTTTTCCTGAATGTGCTTAACATTGTGACGGTTAAGCTGGCACTTTTACCCGTGCTTTACTTTCCGTCACTGGACAGAATATTCGCCGTTCTTGTAGAGGACAGAATGTTTCTTCTCAAATGCCTTGCTTATTCGGCAAGACTTCTGGTAACAGGTTGGTTCTCGGGAGCGATTGTCGGAATGCTAACGGGAATTGCAATAGGCTTCAACAAAACCTTTGCCTATTGGGTTCAGCCGCTCGTCAGAGTTTTAGGCCCGATCCCCTCAACAGCCTGGATTCCGATTGTGCTCATTGCTTTTCCGACAGCGGTTTCGGCAAGTGCGTTTTTAATTGCTCTTGCGGTCTGGTTTCCGACAACGGTTTTGACAAGCAGCGGAATTGCTTCAATACCGAACGCTTATTTTGAAGTAAGCTCAACGCTCGGAGCAAAAAGATTTTACCGCATCGCAAAGGTCGGTGTTCCCGCAGCTTTGCCGCATATGTTTCTTGGATTATTCAACGGAACCTGCTCATCGTTCATCACGCTTGTAACAGCCGAAATGCTTGGAGCCAAATACGGAATCGGCTGGTACATCAACTGGCAAAAGGAAATGATGGCTTACTCGAATGTTTATGCAGGACTGATAATCATTGCGGTCACATTCTTTATTCTCATAACATTGCTGTTCCGTCTGCGTGACCATGTTCTCGCTTGGCAGAAAGGAGTTATCAAATGGTAGGAAATATATCTGTCGAGGGCGTATCGAAGCATTTCATTAACGCAAGCGGCGAGAAAATCACCGCACTCGACAATGTGTCGATAGAAATTCCCGCCGGTTCGTTCACCTCGCTTATCGGCCCCTCGGGATGCGGAAAGTCAACGCTTTTGCGATTGGTTGCAGGTCTTATAGAAACGGATGAGGGAACGCTGAAGCTTGACGGCTCGGGCATTACTTCACCGGGAGCGGACAGAGGATTTATGTTTCAGGAGCACACATTATTTCCGTGGCTATCGATTTACGACAAT
>CAVKLS010000206.1:0-3498 GCA_963657025.1 bacterium
AAATAAGTCTATTGCCTCACGAAGTGTGAGCTTCTTGTCAATTCGTCTCCAAACCGTATCGAGTCCCAAATAAATCTCACGAACCAAGCAGTCCGCCGCTCTGACGGGCTTTTCAAAATTCTTGACGCTGTGTTCGCAAACTATCGAGACGGCTCTCTTTCCAGCCTTTCGGAAATCATCCGTCATTCTTTCGAGAGCAATTTTCTGTCCGACAGGAACCTCCGAGTCTCTGTATTTCACCTCAAAAATTATGTATTCCTCATCGTTAATCTCAATCAGCCCGTCTATATCAGTCGGATAAATGTGTCCGTTAATTCTCAGCCCCGAAAAATCAATCGGCTGGCTCGCCTTCTTTAAATTATGAATTCTGCTGCTCACAAGTGCCTCCTGTGATAAGCTGTGAATACGGGAGCGTTTCAATCCATTTGCAAAACTCTCTCCACTCGGGAAGCTTGTGATTTTTCCTCTGGGAATAGATTGTTTTGAGCTGTCTGTAGTTCGTTGTCATTCCGGCTGTGAGCAAAAATCCCGTTGGGTTGGTATAAAGAATCTCAAGATATTTCTTTTTTTTGTCCTCTCCGTCAAGGGTGTTATACTCTGCGATTTTCTCTTGCATTATTTCTTTAACTCTTTCGTCAACATATTTGTTGTAGGATTTGTCTGCGTCAAATTTTGTTATTCTGTGCATCGTGCTCTGCGAACTGACAAAATCGAAAAAATGATATCTTTCTGCCTCTGTCCAAGCCTTTATACTGAATGTCAAATCCATTTGAACGACAACGCCCGTAAGCCACTGGTCGTGCCCCGAGCCAATCGGTGTTTTTGCGAGGCTCTCAATTCCGCCTGTAAGTTTGTTCGTGAGTGTTTTTGGGTCTGTGGACATCGGCATTTTCGCTCTTCTTATGCTTTCGTCAAGTCCGTAAATTGCAACATTTGAGACGCAGCCGAATTTGTTTGTGTTGTACTCTGACATTGATTTTCTCCCTTGTGTATTGTAGTTTTGATAAATCAGATTAAACCAGTGCTTTTTCTGTGCTTTTTGAGCGACTCTACGGGAGGAATTTTGCACTTCTCGATTATCCTGTCCATACAACCGCAGCATATGTCGAGGTCGAGAGTTTCTCCGTCGTAGCTCGTGCCGTAGCCAAGTGCTCTGAACAAGGAAAAATCCTCGTTCACATCCCACATATCAAATTTCTTTCCACACATATTACAGTAAACTTCTTTAGCCATTTTCTGTTTCCTTTCTAAATTCTGCTTCTGCTATTTCTTTTAAAAAATCTGTGTCTTGCTTCAAAAATTGTCTTAAAAGCTCCTCGCTTTCCTCTGAGTACACCTCGGATTTGAAAGCCTGTCTCAATATTTCTGTTTGAGTCCCTTTCCATAAGTGAGAAAACCATTCCCGATAAAACTCATCTTCGTGGTAGCTTGCATATTCTTCCATCAGCTCTATCAGAGTTCGCTGAGACGAATTGTCAAGAATTCTTTCCCCGTCTCTCTCCTTGTAGCATCTCGGACAAAGAAACTCACCGTCAAGATGCTTGAAGTTCTTGAGCTCCTCTGATTCGAAATCATCAAAGCAGCAGTCACAAAATCCGCTGACAACGGTTTTCCATACGCCGTTTTTCTCGTCCTTTACCATTCTTATGCTTTCTATTTTCTTCGTTTTACATCATCCTTTCCCAGCTTAGCATTTTGAAATACACTCCGTCTCTCTCCCATCCTTTCAGATAGATAATATCGTCTTTCTTAATCGGCTCACCGTTGTATGCTCCCGAAAAAACCGTGAACCTACTCTCAACGCCGCTTCCGATTGACTTAGTAACAACGGAATATCCGAATTTCTTCTTGTCTTTTTTTCTTAAAAGCGGATAAATCTCAAGCACCCACAGCTTTCTTCTGTCCTCTTCCTTTCCTGAGACAAAGCCTACATAGCCCATTATCTCGGCAAAATTTCTTGCCTTTGTCTGAGTGTCAAAGTCTTCGAGCTCCAGAGAAAGTATCTTCTCTTCCGCCTCTTTTAAGACTGAGTGAACATCAAGCAAGGTGTAGTTCTTCGACTCTCCTCCTGTCTTTGTTTTGCTCACGGAATACCTTTTGACAATTTCCTCGAGCGGCGTTCCGTCTATTCTCTCTTTCCTGATTTGCTTTGCCTCGCCGCTTCTGAACATATTAGAGAAAACCTCAGTTATTCTCAAAAGTTCTCTCTGGTTTCCAAAAGCCGAAAAGAAATCAAGCTTAATCAGAATATCGAGCTGTCTCGAGTTTATCAAAGAAGCCTTCAATGAATACAAAACATCGGTAAAGCAGTCGTACTGTTCTCTTTGTGAAATCCCGTAAAGCTCTTCGGCGACTGCCGAGCCCATATATTTCACTGAGGACAAGCCTTTTGCGACAACTCTCTTTTCTTCGTCAAAGAAATAATCACTTCGTGAAAGTCCCCACTTTGGCATTGTTACCTTAATTCCGACCTTGTTTGCGTAAGCCGTACCTCTTTGTATATCCTCGTCGTTTGCGGCGTTGTTGAGATAAGCCGTTATAAACTCCACTGGGTGATAGAACCTGAAATAAGCACAGAGATAGCTTAGCATGCAATATGCTATTGAGTGGTTCATTCCAAACATATATGAAGAGGCGTCTTCTATTATTTGCAAAAACTCTTTTGCCTCGCTTTCCGCCGCCTCTCTCGGTTTTTGCGATTTTTCACAATAGCCCTCGAGGATTGACGGCATCGCCGCATCGAGTCTTTCCTTTTGTTTTCTTCCGATTGCTCTTCTGACATTGTCAGCTTCGCTTCCCGAAAGTCCGCAGATTTGCTGTAAAAAAGCTATTATGTCCTCTTGATAGACAAGAAAGCCATTGTTTCTTTCAAGAAGCTTATCAATTAAATCTGACGGATTTTTGTGTGTCTTATGAGATAACAAATCATCACGGTAAGAAGCTCCCGACGGTCTTATGCTTGCCGTCACGAGAGACAAATCAAATATGCTTTTTGGCTTGAATTTTTTCATACAGTCAAACGCATATCCGCTCTCGAACTGAAATATTCCCACGCCGCTTTTTGTCATATCGTCCCACACATTTTCATCACACCAGTCGATTTCGTGTGTTTTCGGATACGGCTTGTTCAAATACCCGCATGTATCCTTGATTACCTGAACTGTTTTTAGAATTAAAAAATCATATTTTGCAAGTCCCGTGTAATCGTGGATATTCTCCATATCGAGCATAAGACAGTTTTCTCCGTCTTTCTCGAAAACTCCGAAGTTATCGTCAAGAGTTATCGGGCTGATTACCATTCCCGCAGGATGAACCGACTGGGAAATCTTCGTGTCCAGAAGCCCGTCATAGTAATAGAAAAGCTCGGGATATTTCTTCTTTGTTTTCTCCTCGTCTGCGTCAAACTCGCTTTTGATTTTTGCAATACAAGCAAGACGCCACGGGTTTTCGTTCTCGTTGTTCGGGTATTCTTCGTTCCATTTCTGTGCGAGGTAACGC
>CAVKLS010000207.1:0-3484 GCA_963657025.1 bacterium
TGCGTTCTTTAAATTAGTTGTGTAGATTGACATTGCCTTAATCATAAATTTTTCTCCTTTTCTTTCTCGATTAAATGATTTTGTTGTTTGTTTTTAAATTGATTTTTGATTATTGATTACATATAACTTGCTACTCGGTGGCTTGGGGAATTTGTCTTCTTAAGCTTTACCGCTACTGCTGTAGCTGTTAATAAATATGCGAATGATGCGATTACGATAACTGTCATTTTTGTTTTTTCCTTTCGATTTTTGAATTGTTTTTTGTTTTGTTTTTGTGTTTTTATTTTATCATGCTGTCCGGGACAATTCAGGGACAAGCTTTTTTATCTTCTTTTAAGTTCTTTCAGATGATGTTTGTTACGAACAGCCAAGCACCTTCAAACATTCCTGTGATTTTTCCGGCTAATGCTGTACAGATTTCTGTTACCTGACTCATAGGCTTCTCCTTTTTCTTCGTTTGTTGTGATTTCATTTTATCAAACCGTTCGGGACAATTTAGGGACAAGCTGTATTTTTTATTTAAGCGTCCATCCAATCTGTAATTCCTTGGAAATCTTTTCCTTTAATTTTGGGATCCATACCTTTTCTCCTTTTTTATTTTTTTTTTTCTTTGTTGTTTCCTTTGTTGTGACTAAAGTATATCAAGTCAAACAGGACAAAAATCGGACAAGCGATTTTTTGCTTCAGAAACAAAAAATCTCCCACCGATTAGGGTGGGAGAAAAATGTTATATTGAAAGGTAAATTACAGATTTTTGACAAAAAGAACTCTTATCGCATTGAGCACGGCAAGAACCATAACGCCTACATCGGCGAAAATTGCCATCCACATATTAGCGATACCGAGTGCGCCGAGCACCAAGCATATAAGCTTGATTCCGATAGCAAACCAGATGTTCTCGTAGACGATTCTCAGGCACTTTTTTGATATTCTTATCGCCTTGCTTATCTTCTTCGGATCATCATCCATAAGGACAACATCAGCTGCCTCGATAGCCGCATCAGAGCCCATTGCGCCCATTGCTATACCGATATCGGCTCTTGAGAGAACAGGAGCGTCGTTAATGCCGTCACCTACAAAGGCAAGCTTTTCCTTTTCGCCCTTCTTTGCGATAAGCTCCTCGAGCTTTTCGACCTTGTCGCCCGGAAGAAGTTCGGTATAAACCTCGTCTATTCCAAGCTCCTTTGCGACAGCCTCACCGACGGCTTTTGCGTCACCCGTGAGCATGACGGTTTTCTTTACTCCGGACTTCTTGAGAGTATTTATAGCCTCCTTCGAGGTCTCCTTTACGGTGTCGCTGATAATTATATGACCAGCATACTTTCCGTCAACAGCCATATGAATGATTGTGCCGACCTTGTGGCATGGGTCTGCCTTAATTCCGAGCATATCCATAAGCTTGATGTTACCTGCGGCAACAAATTTGCCGTCAACGGTAGCCGTTAAGCCGTGTCCGCTGATTTCTTTAATATCGCTCACACGACTTCTGTCAATCTCTTTGCCGTAAGCAGCCTTGACGGATTTTGCAATCGGATGGCTCGAAGCACTCTCTGCGTGGGCGGCAAGATAAAGAAGCTCTTCCTCGCTCATGCTGTTATGGTGAATGCCCGTAACCTCAAATGTACCCTTTGTGAGTGTTCCCGTTTTATCAAATACGACATATTTTGTCTGGGACAAAGTTTCGAGGTAATTTGAGCCCTTTACAAGTATACCCTCGTGGCTTGCGCCGCCGATTCCCGCAAAGAAACTCAGCGGAATACTGATAACAAGTGCGCACGGACAGGAGATAACAAGGAAAGTGAGCGCACGGTAAATCCAGTCACCGACAGCGGGATTAACTCCGATGATGAGCGACACAATCGGCGGAATGATAGCCAGTGCCAATGCACTGTAGCAAACGGCAGGGGTATATATTCTCGAGAACTTTGCTATAAAAGCCTCAGAACGGGATTTTCTGGAAGAAGCATTCTCGACAAGCTCGAGTATCTTCGATACGGTGGATTCTCCGAATTCCTTTGTTGTCTCGATTTTAAGGACGCCGTCAAGGTTTATCGAACCCGAAATGACCTCCTCGCCCTCCTTGATGCTTCTGGGAAGGCTTTCGCCCGTCAGAGCCGATGTGTTGAGTGTGGAAGAACCTGAAACGACAACACCGTCAATCGGAACCTTTTCGCCCGGCTGAACAATTATCACAGAACCGATTTCCACCTCATCGGGGTCAACCTGCGTCAATTCTCCGTCAACCTCGATGTTTGCATAATCGGGACGAATGTCCATAAGCTCGCTTATATTTCTGCGGCTCTTTCCGACCGCATAGGACTGGAAAAGCTCTCCTATCTGGTAGAAAAGCATAACGGCAACGGCTTCGTTGTAATCTCCGCTCTGCTCTACGAAGGCTATTGCAAACGCACCGACCGTTGCTACCGCCATAAGGAAGCATTCGTCAAACGGCTGACGGTTTTTTATGCCCTTTCCCGCTTTAATTAAAATATCATAACCGATAACAAAATACGGAATGAGATAAAGAACAAATTTTACAAGGTTGGTTAAACTCATAAATCCGATATTGACATCGGGCAATGTAATAAAGTTAAACGCAACCGTTATTGCAATCAAAAGCACCGCCGAGATAATTATCCTCTTCAGTACCTTTTTCTGCTTTTTATTCATAGCAAGCCTCTTTCTATCTAAAAATATGTATATATTTTTGTAAACAATATGCCGGAGCAAGAAACCCCGGCAAAAGCTGACTCAAATAAACAAAAAAATCAGATACCGAAGATTTCGCAATCGTCCTCAACCTTCTTGCAGTTCTTGAGAACCTCAGGCATAACGGTCTTAGGATCTGCACCCTCATCAAACTCAACATTCATCTTAAGCATCATGAAGTTTACGACTGCACTCTTAACGCCTGCTGTTGCGTTAGCAGCATCTTCCATTTTCTGAGCACAGTTAGCGCAGTCGACATCGATTTTGTAAGACTTTTTCATTATTATATCCTCCGATAAATTTAATATATTTTGTTTCGTTAACAATTAAAAGTTTGTTTAATCGTTGTGGCTATAATATACTACTCCGAAATAATCAAGTCAATAAAAGTGATGTCGGTATTTCCGTTTGGGCAAAAAGCGTTTCCAAATGGAATAAAAGAATTTTTAATTGTTGCTTTTTGGGATAATTCGAGGTGGCAAATTCGGATGGTTTCTTTTTAATCGTTTTGCTTTTACTTTTCGTTCTGATTTAATTTTAGTGTAAAAAAAACAAGCACGGGAAAAATGTCTGACTTTGAATCTTTCACATTCTTGTCGCATTTTCTCGTGCTTTCCTTTGTGTTCTGTAATTTTATTTGTGCGTACGGTTCGGCACGAAAAATGTCCGTCTGCGAATGCTTCGCATTCTTCGACGAATTTTTCTTTGCCTGACTTTTTGTTATCGCTTCGCTCTGTTATTTGTTTCGATAATTGTTAATTATTATTTATATAAT
>CAVKLS010000208.1:0-3482 GCA_963657025.1 bacterium
CTCTTATGGAGGCTGAAGCCTTCGAGAATGTGCCAGGCCAGAAGATACCGACCGAGAATCCCGTTATGCCGCAGCCGATCAAACGGAAAATCGGAATCGGAGCAAAAGCGATTATCAAATAGGAAATTACACAGAGAACACCGCTTGCTATCATGCATTTTGTGAGCTCCATCTTATCGCCGAACTTGCCGTAAATCGTTCTTGAAATAGCCATAAGAAGTGCAAAGAACGCAGGACCCATAAGATCTCCGAGAGTTTTGGAAACGCCGAGTGAGCTTTCCGCAAAGGTTGATGCCCACTGAGAAACGCACTGCTCGCTTGCACCCGCACAAATCATGAGAACCACGACAATCCAGAACATTTTGTCGCAGAAAAGCTGCTTGACTGTCTTTCCCTCCTCGCCCTCAGGAACAACAGGAGCAAGCGGACAGGTGAAGAAAGAAATCATATTCAAAATCGGAAGAGCAGCCCAGATGCAAGCCATAACTCTCCAGTTGGAAATTCCGAAAAGCTTAAAGAACACGGTGGAAACGATAACTACTGCAAGCGAACCCCAGCAGTAGAACGAGTGAAGCATGCTCATCGCCATTTCCTTGTTGTCTGTCGGACAGCTCTCGACTATCGGGCTTATCATAACTTCGATAAGACCGCCGCCAAGCGCATAGATAACAACCGATATCAAAAGTCCGACAAACGGGTCGGGCGTCACATTCGGGAGGAATGCAAGGCACACAAGTCCCAGTGCGGCACAGATATGAGCCAAAATAATCGACGCACGGTAACCGATTTTATCGACAAATTTGACGGAAATCAAATCCACGCAAAGCTGAATCAAAAAGTTAATTGTAATCAGCATTGTAATCTTGGAAAGCTCGATACCGAATTCCGATCTGAAAGTAACAAACAGTAGCGGCACAAAATTGTTAATGGCAGCCTGAACGATATACGCAATAAAGCAAGAATATATCGTTCGATTGTAATTCTTGTTCATTTCATTTTACCCTTTCACACATTAAAATCGTCGCAATATGTATCCAAAAACACATTGCCAAACAATATTATTATAAATATTATAAAAAGTCAAGAGCTATCTTTGTAATTATTAATATTTTACGGCTGTAACGAAAAAGAGGACGCATTTAATCGCCCTCTCTGACAAATTACATTCAATTAAGATTCAATATATTCTCTGATTCTGTAGGAAGCGCCGATGTCCTCGCAGATTTTTCTGCAGTTCTCGATAACCTGAGGCTCCATCGTGCTGACAACAGTCATAACGACATTGTCGAAGTAACCGCTTTTGACTGCTCTTCTTGTGAAATCGAGAATTCCGTCATAAGCGCTCGGACCAAAGGACGGGTGGCAAATCGCATCATATCCTTCTGCCGTATCGGAATTAAGCGAAACGGAAAGAACGTTGATAAGCCCCTTCATTCTCTCGATTGAATCGCACTTATTGATAAGGTCGCTCATGCCGTTTGTGTTAATTCTGATGCTGTAATTTCCCTTTTCCTTGATTTTTGCGGCAAGCCAGAGCAAATCGTCAAGGCGGCAAGTCGGCTCACCGTATCCGCAGAAAACCACCTGCTTATAATCATCGAGATTTCTCGTGTTGATATTCTCAAGCATTACTTCCTTTGTCGGCTCCGGTCCTTCGTACCAAAGGTTGTCCGCATAGATGCTTCCGCTTGAATTGTTTCTTAGGCAGAATTCGCATCTGTTCGGGCACTTGTTTGTCATATTTATATACAGACTTCCGCTGTATTCATAAGTAATCGTATCCATTTGTTTTTCCTCTGTAAATTTTTTTATGAGTGAGCATCACTCCAGGGTATCGAAAATATAAATATCGACTCCGTTTTCCGTGCCGTGTCCCTCGGCTCTGAATCTCGCCTGACTGAAATACGGCGACAAGCTTTCGCTGTCAGTCATTAATGTCGGATAAGCCTTGAACGGCTGTGGATTGGAATCAGGCTCAAAAAAACCGTCATTCTTTACGAAAAGATGACAAGCCTTTCCCTCTCTGTCGACTCCCTCAAACATATACTGTGCACACATATGGCGGATTCCCGCTGCATTTGTTATCTGCACGTCAGCCGCACCGGGAAGAACATTTCCCGTGAAGTACTCGCTCTCGACTGTTCCGCCGAAAGGAATAATCATGGCTTTGCCGTTTGGGGATTCTATGTATGATATTTCACTTTGGTCTATTGTGATTTTAAAAACCATTATAGGCTTCTTGCAATTTATCATTTATTAGCCTCTTTATACTTTTTGACAATAAGGTTAGCGCACTTGTAAATATCTCCGCCGCCGATTGTGAGAATCAAATCTCCGCTTTCAGCCTTGCTCATGACATAGTCGGCAATCTCCTCGAATGTCTCAAAGTGGCACGAACCGGGAATTTTAGCTTCCAAATCAGATGTGTGAATGTTGTATGTGTTCACCTCACGCACTGGTAAAATCTCTGTCATGACAACATGCTCGGGAATCTGAAGAACATCGACAAAATCATCAAAAAGAAGTGCCGTTCTCGAGAAGGTATGTGGCTGGAAAACTGCCCATACTGCGTGGTATCCCATTTTAGATGCACTTGTGAGAACTGCTCTGAGCTCAGTCGGATGATGTGCAAAGTCATCGGCAACGGTTACGCCGTTGAACTTTCCGAGAATCTCAAAGCGTCTGTGAACTCCCGTGAAGCCCTCAAGTCCTCTCTTAACGGCATCGGCATCAACTCCGCAGACAAATGCTGCAGTAGCGGCTGCCATTGCGTTCATCATGTTGTGAGCACCCGGAACCTGAAGCTCAATATCACAAAGCTTTTTGCCCTTATGATAAATTCCGAACTTCTCGCAAGCGTGAGCCTCCTCAATAAGGTCGGCACAATAATAATCGCAGTCGGGAGTAGAACCGAATGTAACAATCTCGGCGTTCTCAATTCCCTCTACAGCCTTCATTGCATTTGCATTGTCCTTGTTCACAACGACATAGCCGTTTGTCTGCAAGCAGAACTGATGGAAGGATTTGATGATATTCTCGAGCGTACCGAAATAATCGAGGTGGTCAGAATCGATATTTGTGATTACGGCGATATGCGGATGAATCTGAAGGAACGAATCAACATATTCGCAAGACTCAACTACCATGTCCTGAGTTTTTCCCGTTCTGCCGTTTCCTCCGATAAGCGGAAGCTTTCCTCCGATTATGCATGACGGGTCTCTCTTTGCCTCAAGGAAAATCTGAGTTGTCATGCCTGTTGTGCTTGTCTTGCCGTGTGTTCCGGAAATTCCGATTGTGTTTTCAAAACGGTCTGTGAGAAGTCCCAGCATAACGCTTCTCTCAAGTGTCGGTATTCCCTTTTCTCTTGCGGCTACAAGCTCGGGATTGTCCTGCTTGCAGGCAGCTGTGTAAACAACGACCTCAGCGTCACCGATGTTCTCGGCTTTGTGTCCCATATAGACCTTAATGCCGTAGCCCTTGAT